>CAYRPT010000112.1:0-8476 GCA_964425895.1 uncultured Solibacteraceae bacterium
GCTCTGGGCGGTGGGGAGCTTGGCGACGTAGAAGCGCTCCGGGGGATACTTGCCGCGGCTGCCGCCTCCGATCCAGCCGAGGGTCTACCGGCCGTTGGCGCCCTGGGCCTTGAGCAGTCCGGGCGCGACGGCCAGCGTCGCGGCCGTCGTCCTCACGAACGACCGGCGGGAGAAGTCATGGGCCATGAAAACGACACTCCTTACGTAATTTCCTCCTAAGGATATCAGCAGTCGAATGTGCCGACAAACCGCATCGGCCGGGTGGTTGCGACGCAGTGGCCTTCCGGCCTCCGATGCGCCATAATACTCGCCAGCAGGCGCTTCCGGCGACGGAGGCGCGGGAGGGGCTGATCGGTTACCACGCATTTCTCTCGTACAGCCATGCCGCCGACGGCAAGCTGGCGCCGGCGTTGCAATCCGCTCTCCACCGCTTCGCAAAGCCCTGGTACCGCATCCGCGCCCTCCGGGTGTTCCGGGACAAGACCAGCCTCGCAGTTACTCCCGCCTTGTGGTCCGGCATCAAGAGCGCGCTCGACCAGTCGGAGTATTTCATCCTGTTGGCTTCGCCGGACGCCGCCGCATCGTCATGGGTTGAGCGCGAGGTCAAGTACTGGCTGGCGATACGGCCGGTAGACCGATTCCTCCTCGTGCTGACCGACGGCGAGCTCGTCTGGGATCAACGCCGGGGGGCATTCGACCCGGAGCGAACGAACGCGCTCCCCGTCCCTCTGCGCCAGGCGTTTTCCGAGGAGCCCCTCTACCTGGACCTCGGCTGGGCGCGGGGCGAGAACGACCTGACGCTGAGCCACCCACGGTTCCGCGAAGCCGTGGCCGAGCTGGCGGCCACACTCCACCGGCGCTCCAAGGAAGAGATGGTGGGCGAGGATGCGCGGCAGCACCGCCGCACGCGCCGCCTGGCTTGGTCCGCCGCGGCCGGCCTCACCGTACTGACCGCGGCGTCGGTGGCCGGAGCCATCGTCGCCGTCCGGCAGAAGGCGGCCGCCGATGCGCAGCGCGCCGCCGCCCTCGAGCAGAGCCGCATCTCACTCGCGCGCCAGTTGGCCGCGCAATCGGAGGTGATTCGAGTCCAGTTTCCGGAGCGGCTGCCGCTGGCGGCGCTGCTGGCAGTGGAGTCAACGCGGCTGCATCCGTCGCTTGAGGGGAACGCAGCGCTGCGGTCCGCGCTGGCGCTGATGCCCGAACCGGTCCGAAGATTTCCCTATACCGGCGTCGATCAGATGCGCGGCCGGGTCCGGGCCATGGCGTTCAGCCCTGATGGCACGCGGCTGGCGGTGGCTCGGGAGGATGGCGCCGCGGAGATCCTGGCGGCCGCCGAGGGGCGGAGCGCGGGGCTGTTGGAACACGACGACAACCCGGGCGCGGTGGAAGGCAGCTCCGGCGGAGGCTTCCGGTGGAAGGCGGCCGGGGTCGATGAGGAGGTCGTCGCTTTGGCTTTCAGCCCCGACGGCCGGACGTTGGCCACGGGAAGCAACGACGCGACCGCGCGGCTGTGGGACGTGGAAACGGGCCGGCAACTGGCGAGCTTGGCTCACGACGGCGGTGTGGTCACGGTCGCCTTCGACGCCTCGGGGCGGTATGTGGCTACCGGAAGCAAGGACGGCGCGGCGCGCGTGTGGGCGGCGCAGCAAGGCGGAGTCATCGCAGAGATCCGATTCGAGAGCGAAGTGCGCGAGATCGCCTTCAGCCCCGGCGGCAAGCTCGTCGCCGCGATCAGCACCGGCGGCCGCGTCGCCCTCTGGGACCTGAACGCCAAGGAGGCGGTCCGGGATTGGCTGGCCGGTATCGCCGGGCTGGGGCTGGAGTTCAGCCTGGACGGCGCGCTGCTGGCGGCGGCCGGCGGCGAGACGGCCAAAGTGTGGGACGTGAAGTCCGGCGAGAAGCTCGCCGAGGTGACTCACGTGAATCATCCGGCCCAGGACCAGGGGCATTTCACGTGGATCGACGATGTGGCGCTGAGCCGGGACGGCAAGTACCTCGCCACCGGAGGCCGCGACGGCACGGCGAGGGTCTGGAGCCTCGAAACCGGTCACGAGCTGGTGCGGCTAAGCCACGGGGCCCCGGTCACGGCGGTGACGTTCCATCCCGATGGCACGGCGCTCGGCACCGCATCTTTCGACGGCGCTTCACGGCTCTGGGATCTGCCCTCGGGCCGGGAGCGGCTGCGCGCCGTGCATCCCGGGGGCTCGGAAGTGGTGGCGTTTCGGCCCGACGGCACGCAGGCGGCTTCGGGCGGCGTGGACGGCGGCATCCTGCTATGGAGCCTGGGCCGGGGCGATCAGGCGGCCTTCCTGCCCCACGCCGAGGAAGTCCGGGCGGTTGACTTCAGCCCGGACGGCAAGCTCATCGCCACGGGCGACCGGCGCGGCTTCGTCCGGCTTTGGACCGCCGCTGGCAAGCCGGCGTCCCCGCCGTTGAAGCTGCCGGTACCTACCATAGACCGGGTTGCGTTCCACGAGAGCGGCGCCGCCGGCGCGCTGTGGAGCAGATCCCACGTCTTCCATATCAACCCTTCGCGCGAGCCCGCAGTGGCGCCGCTGGCCGACCACCGGACAGCGGCGGCAGTGGCGCTGAGCCGGCGTTACGTTGCCGCCACTCGCGCCGACCGCCGCGGCCTCCGGCTCTGGGATGCGGCCGACGGCCGTGAGATCAAGGCCGTGGAAACGGACCAGGCATGGAACCCAACGTTCGACATCACCGGAGGCGCCTTGGTGACCGAGCACGAAGGCGGTGTCCTGCGCGCGTGGGCGGTCCCCGAGCTCCGCGCGATCGGAAAGGTGACGGCCGGCACGTCATCCCCGGCGTATGCCGTGAGTCCCGGCGGCGGGCGACTGGCGCTCTGGGTGGCCGAGAAACAAGGGGAGACGCACGAGTGGAAGCGATACCTGGACCTGTGGGACGTGGCGCGTGAAAGCCGCCTGGTCCGAATTCCGCATGAGGAGGAAATCGAGTGGATGGCGTTCAGCCCCGCCGGCGCTTCGCTGCTCGCCGGCCGCGGGAGCGAAGTTCGGGTCTGGGACCTCGATGCCGGCCGGGTGACGGCGCGTCTGCGGCACGAAGAGGATGTCCGGGGCGTTCGGTTCAGCCCGGAAGAGGGCATCCTCGCGACGTTCTCGGGGGCCGTCGTTGCGGTCTGGGACTACGCGCGGGCGACCCTGCTGAGCCGGTTCTCAACCGCCGGGGTGGTGTTCGACCTGCGGTTCAGTCCGGACGGCCGCCTGTTGTTGACGGGCAGCGACGGGGAGGCGGCCGTGTGGCTCTGGAGAACCGAAGATCTTCGCGGCGAGGCTTGCCGGCGGCTCAACCGCAATCTGTCCCGCGAGGAATGGGGAAGCTATCTCGGCGCCGTGAGTTACCGTCCATCGTGTCCGGATCTGCCGCCGGGGGAGTGACCTGCGCCGGCGCCCGGGTCCTCAGTCGGGCGGCGGGTTGGCGGGCCTCAGGTATCGGGCCAGGAAACGGTAGACCTCGCGCCGCGATTCCCTGGCGAGCGAGGTGTCCAGCCGGTTGAAGGAGTGGCCGCCGGGGGCGTTCTCGTAGATCTTGTACTCGAACTGCTTGCCCGCCGCTTTGAGCGCGTCGATGAGCCGACGCACTTCGAGCGCGTTGACATCCTCGTCGCTCGTGTTGGTGTGAATCAATAACGGCGTCGCGAGCTTCGCGGCGTGCGTCACCGGCGAGCGCCGCAGGTACTCCGCGACGTTCTCCTCGGCGGTCTTGCCGATGTGGTATTCGGCGGAATAAAGGTCCCGGTAGGCCTGGGACTTGTAGCCCATGCGCGCCACCAGGTCACTGACCGGAACACCGGCGTAGGCGCAGGCGAAATCGCCCGGATGCTCGAAGATGTTCATCAGGGCGATGAGGCCGCCGTGGCTCCAACCGACGATGCCGACGCGGCGGGGGTCGAGGAAGTTGAATTCGGCGAGTATCCATTTCGTCCCCTGGTAGACGTCCTCGACTTCGAGGCCGCCGTAGTCAATCTGGCGGTAGAACTCCCCGCCGTACCCGGTGCTGCCCCGGTATTCCGGCGCGATAATCGAGTAGCCCTGTTCGAGGAGCTCCCGCACGATGTGCGCGCCCGAGGCGCCGAAATTCGAGTGGACGCCTCCGTGAGGGTAGACGATCAGCGGCTGCTTCTTCGTACGGTCGAGGTTCTTGGGGGTAAACGTATAGGCGGGAATGATGAGCGGGTTGCCCGCGCCTTGCGCCGTCGGGTTGGGCTGATTCCGCGCGGGCGCGCTCGTGTAGCGCACCTTGCGGATCTCGGCCACATCGCCCAATTCGAGGCGCCAGAGCAGGTCGTCGACGGCCTTGAGCACACGGTCCGTAGCGTGGTCGTGCGCCGGCGGAGTATTGGGTTGAGCCGCCGCCGTGAGCGCCAGCGCGCCGAGAAGCACAAGGGCGAAGGTAACTCTCATGGCGTCAGCATAGCAGCGGCAAGGCAGGGCGGGGCGTCGTGCGGCCCCAGCGCCGGAGGCGCCGAGCCGCGCGGTTAGCGCTCAGAACTGGACTCGGAGCATCAATTGGATCTCTCGCGCCGACTCGTTGAGCGGACTTGCAGCGGGGAACCCGGTATCTCGACCCCGACGCCCGTACTGAGCCATGCCAAATGTTTCGGATTCCAGAAGGCTATCCGGAGGATTCAGATTCACGCTGTTCAGGACGTTGAACGCGTCGGCCCGCACGACCAGCCGGCCCTGATCACCGATGCACGAGAGAGCGAACGACCGGCTGAGGGAGAGGTTGAGGCTCGAGAACGACGGACCAGGGAACGCGTTTCTTCCCAAGTTTCCCAGGGCGCTTGGAGCAGGGCTCCGAAATGCCTCACGCGCCAGGAGCAGCTCTCCCCCTGCGATGGCGGAGTTTCCGGAGGGTTCCACCGCCGCCGGGTCGACCAGGTCCGCGCGGTTGTTGACGATCAGCCCCTCGCCGAACTCAGCCCGCGACACCGAGTACACAGAATAGGGAAAACCCGACCGCCAGGCGCCGAGCGCGGCGACGCGCCAGTTCCGCAGAAGCGCCTGGCTCAAACCGTCCCTCCGCGGCGAGGGAAGCTCGGCGATCACGGTCAGCATCAGGTTGTGCCGCTGATCGAAATCCGCATTTCCCCGGTCTCCTCCGCTGTCATATTGCCGGGCGAAGGCCGCCCGGCTTCGGCTTGACGATCCGGACGAGAACCTGGCGAACGAGAGATCGAAGAAGTCTCCGGCGAGAGGCTCGCTCTGGTTGTCAATCGCATGGCTCCACGCGTACGACGCGCGGGCCTGTACGGGTCCCGTTCCGTAGCGAAGCGACGCCGTTAGCGCGTGATATCCCGAAGAGCCTTGTGAGGCGCGCCAGGCGATGTCAGGAAGGTTGGGATTGGGCCTCCCGTCGCCGGCCGACAGCGTGAACTGCCGGTTGATGAGGTCGCTGGTGACCAGCTTGCGCCCTTGGGATCCCAACCCATTCACCTCCAGTGACCAATGCTCGCCCATGTTCTGTTGCAGGCCCACCATATAGTGCTGGGAGTAACCGCTGCGGAATCCAGGGTCGTGGGTGGTAAGACTCGGAAAATCGCCCAAGACAGGCTGGTCCGCGAACTCCGCCAGGGCATCCCCGACCGGCTGAAGGTAATCGAAGCGGCGGTTCACCAGGAACAGGGGCAGGGTCAGGTTGTTGTTCCGGGTGTTCTGCCAGAGGTTGTCAAACGGACGGTCATAGAAGATACCGTAGGCGCCCCGCACAACCGTGTGTCGAGTGCCTGGCAGCCGGTAGCCGAACCCGGTTCGCACCGCCCAGTTGTTCCGGTCCTCGGTGTAGAGCTGCTGGCCTCCTCCCTCCGGAAAGACGAGCCGGGCGCCCGTCAGCCGTCCGGTGAGATCGGCCCCGTCTCCCAACAACAATTCTCCGTCCGCTACGGCGCCGGTGTTGCGCGGCGCGCCGAGGAACTCGTACCGGACGCCCAGGCTCAGCGTCAGCGATGGCGCCGCCCGCCAGCTTTCCTCGAGAAAGGCGAACCACTGCCGATTCCGGTACTCCCGGTCAAATCGAGGCTGCACGCGGGCCGTGAGCGCGGCCCGGTCAACCGATGCGCTGAAGAACTCCGGCCGGTCCAACCCGAAGAAGATGACGTTACCGAAGCCATACTGTCCGTCACGCCCGGCCGTCAGATGGCCGTCGGAGCGTCGAAACAAGAACCCGCCACCGAGCGAAACGGTGTGAGCATCCCGATTCCATAGAAGGCTATCGGAGATCTCAACCGTCGAGTTATCGTTCAGGTAGGCGTAGAAAGCCACGCTTCCGGGAAGCGCGACTCCGTCCGCCGAAAGCAGCGTCGGGATGTCCGGATGAGGCCGGTCCCAGAACAGCCGATCGCCACTGTAGCCGGCCCGCAGCTCGTTGGTGAGGCCCGGGGCCGGGTTCCTCGTCCAGGCGGCGGCCAGGCTCCACGTATTGTGCTTCAGACCGCTCGTGAAATCCGGGTAAGGGTTCCAGAGGAACTGTGGTTGGGACTCGCGCGCCAGAGTGAAACGGCCCATCAGGCGATCGGCGTCGCGCTGGTAGTCGAGCCGTCCGATACCGAGGTAGCGAGTGACGCCGACGGGAGGTACGACGGTCAGCTCACCGGCCCACGGAAACCTCCCGGGCTCGACGGCCGGCGCGGGAAAAGCCGTGAGCAACTCGCGGGCACGGCTTCCGGGTGCGGTGTAGTCCGTCACGAATTCGGGCGTGGGCAGCAGAATGGTTTCCGGTTCCCGCTCGCTCGCACTGTCGAGGTGCTCGAAGGCTCCCGAAAAAAAGAGGCGATCCCGAATCAGCGGGCCCCCTGCCTGGAGGCCAGTCTGAAACTCTCTGAGGCGCTTCCTTGGGACACCCTTCCGATTGCGTTGGAATTCGTTGGCATTCAGGGCTTCATTCTTCACGTAGTAGTAACCGGTTCCGTGAAGCTCGTTTCCTCCCGAACGGGATACGGTGTTGGCGATATACCCGGCTGTACGTCCATAAGCGGCGGAGTAGCTGCTGGTGGATACGCGGTACTCCTGGATCGACTCGGGCGCGATCGGTGTGAGGGGGCCGGTGACCAGGTAGTTGTTGTTCTCGAAGCCGTCGAGCAGGAAGTTTGAAGAAGACGGCCGCTGGCCGTTCGCGGCGAGGCCCAGACCCCGGGCGGCGGCAACGTCGCTGGCGACGGCGGGCTGCATGGCCAGGGTGGCGTACACATCCCGACCCGCCAGGGGAAGATCACGAATCTGGATGGTATCCACAACGTCGGAAACCGCCGGCTGGAGCGTTCCTGTTTCGATGTTTCTGGTCTCAAACGAAGCCGAGCGGCTGTTGTCCACATCTGGTCCGTAGAACGTGACCACGGTGCGCGTGCCGGGGAGAAACACACTCCGATACTGGCCCTGCTCCCACACGTCACTCAATGGCCGCAACCGGAACTCCACGTCCAGGCGCGCCGCCACCGGCACATTCAACTCGTAGACCTCCTGGCCCTGATATCCGTCGGCCTCGGCGCGCAGACGGTAGTCGCCCGGCGACAGAAGTGGAAGAGTGAACGCACCCGAGGAATCGCTGAGCGCCAATCCCTGCGTATTCGTACGGTCACTCCAATACCGCACCCGCCCGCCCGCAAGCGGCCGGCCGCTTCCGGAATCCAGCAGGCGGCCGGAGATCAGCCCTTGCGTGGTTTGTCCCCAGAGAGCGGCGCAAGAGAAAGCAGCCAACACGAGGAGAGCTCGCTGGCCGGATCCCCTGCAGTTGAGCATGATCAAGCGGGCCACTCGTAAGTCCGGCCGATTTCCACAAGGCGCACCAGCGGGTCCAGTTTTTCCAACTGCTGTTGCACCCTCAAACGGCCTCCAGGTTTCACGTGAACGGCGAGGATCTCCGGCTGGCGCTTCAGCTTCACAATTTCCGCGCCCAGGGAACGAGGCGTCAAATGACCGGCGATCGCTCCCAATTCTTCCATTTCATCAGGATAGGAGACATCAACAAACAGGGCGGCGAGGCCTTCGATGTTGCGCGCCAGGGCCCAGAAGGCGTCCGTGACGTAGGTGTCCGACGTGAAACCGACAGTGACGCGGCCGTTCGTCACGAATACCCCTGCCGTAGGCACAGTATGGTTGACCTCCACGGCAAGCGCCCGGTAAGCGCCCATCTCGATCCAGCTTCCCGGGCGCAGCTCACGGAACTCCAGCGCCTGGTCGGAGCTGTCCGGCAATGGAATTTTCTGGAAGTCCGGCCAAACCTCGCCGTTGAAAATGTGGCGGCGCATCACGGCGATTACCTCGGGCAAGGCGTAGACCGGCAGCGCCCGGCGCGCGGAGTCGAAGACCTCGGACACGAGAATCGGGAGGGAAGCGATGTGATCGATGTGCGCGTGCGTAATGATCACGCTCTCGATACGCCGCATCGCGTCCAGATCAAGGGCGAGCGCAACGCTTCCCGCGTCGATGGCCAGCGAATCGTCAAC
>CAYRPT010000112.1:8486-9282 GCA_964425895.1 uncultured Solibacteraceae bacterium
TTAGCGCCTGATAAGGCAAACTGCCGTTGTTTGTGCTTGGTAGGAGCCTGACTCTCAACGCAGCCTCGATCCCCTCAGCGTCAGCCCCGAAACGAGACTTCCAATTATACGCCGGAACTCCGCGACGAACAAACGCCAGAGTCCATCCGCATCCGGAGGAACTGCCGCACCGGCCGGCGGCGTCCATGAAGCCGCTTTCCCAACCCAAGCAAAGGCGATTTCTGGAGGTAACTCCACGGAGAGTATGAGCCGGTTCTATTTGCCTCCGGCACGGCCCCGGTCCACGGATTCGGGCAGGTGTGTCGTCTTTGAGAAACTGGAAAGTATAGAAGTGCCTAGTTTCCGGCTCCCGTTCTGGCGGCCCAACGCGCCAAGACCTGGCGCCAGTTGCCGGAGCGGCATCAGCAAGATGAAGGCTCCGGGGGATGACTCTCCGGTGTGCCCGGAGGGTTGAGGATGGGAGATGGAAATCGTGGACGGCAGGAACCCGCCTTTTCTACCTACTTGCTCCCCGATGGTCGCTGTGATACATATAGAGCAGTATCGGATTCTTAAACCTATTCCTAGCCGGCCGAAAGGCGGGCGCCCAAGGTTCGAGAGCCTCAATCTCATATCAGAAGGGGTGGCTTAGTGGACGCCCTCAATCGTAAACTTATACGTCCTTCTTTGACCGATATCAAAGAACAAATGAACCCGCGCCGAAACCAGAACGCAAATCCTGGCTCGAGTCCGAACAAGAAGCCGACGCCGCCCGAGCACACGAACGCCGAAAACTTCTACTACGTCAAGCAGATGC
>CAYRPT010000113.1:0-9221 GCA_964425895.1 uncultured Solibacteraceae bacterium
CGGGACGCGGAGTAATCCGAGGGATCGTTCACGGGCCAGCCGCGCCGCGTGTTGGTGACCCGGGCGGCGGCAGCCGCTTGCGGACCGGCGCCGGCGGGAATTTGTACCCGGCCGGAACTGGTATCACGGCGGCGGTGCGGCCCCAGGACCGGGTTCCCGGCGGAAGACCGGACCGGAGACGCCGGTCCGCGGCCGCGTCACACAGCTTGCAGGGCCAGGACGTATCCACGACCCACACTGTTTCCGCGGCATCAAGTTGAGAGGATGCCCTGAGCCGCTCAATTGTCTGCTCCACTTCCCCGAGACCGGGCCACTCGCCGTCACGGCTGAAGACGCGGTAACCGCCGATCAGTAGCGCGCCGTCGTTACGGGCCTGGGGCCAGGAGTGGTCCCCCAGGTAGTGATATAGCAAAAAGTGGTGGCGAGCGCTGGCGAGAACCGCCGAACCGGCCGGCGCTTCGCGGCGAAGCAGGGCCATTGCCTCGCGCATTGCCCGGCGCTCCTCAAGCACCCGGTGTGTCAGCGGATTCAGGCTCGCCTGCCAGTACCAGACAGGCACCAGAGCCGTCATGACCGCCGCGACGGCCGCGGTCCGGCCGCGCAACAAGCGATCGGCGGCGAATCCCGCGGCGGCGGCGACGGAGAGCGACAGAACAATGGTCTGCCGGCTTTGTCCGAACGGATGCGCCTTGGCGAATGCCGCCGCACAGGCGAAGACGAACGGCGCGATCAGAATCGCGAGGGCGGCGAGCGTGCGGGCGGCGCCGGCACGCCGCCACGCCAGACTCAACCAGAGCACGGCGGCGCCAAACAGCGCGAATCCCGTCCACGCCAGGACATCCGAGCGGAACAGCAACTCGAACTGGCTGAAGAAGCCCTTCCAGGCGAATTCGAGGGGTGTCTGCCAAGGGCGGGGGAAGGCATCGCGGAAATAGGAGCCGGTGTCCGCAACGAGTTTCTGGTGGTCGGCTCGCAGCGGCCGGACCTGCCGGAAGTACAGGTGAACGTAAGTCAGGGCGCAGGCTGCCTGGCCGCCCAGCCAGATCCGCCGGGCCGACGCAGAGAAGCCCGTTTCGCGCCAACGCGCGACGACGGCGAGTCCGAGCGCTCCCACGTAGAACGCCGCGGGGAACAACGCGACGGCGGCGAGCCATAGTGACACAACATATTTCCACATCCAGCGCGCTCCGGCCGGTTCGCCCCCCTGAAACGATCGTTCCAGACAATAGAAGGCCACACTGAGACAGAACATGCCCAGGGTGTACTGGCGCACCTCGGCGCTGAGCTGAATCACGGTGGGCGAGAAGGTGAGGATCATCAATGCCGCGAAGCCCCCCGCCCGGCTCCAGACCAGGCCCATCCATCGATAGACGAACCAGGGGAAGATGGCCCCGCAGAGGACGGGAATGGCCCGAAAAACATACTCCGAAGTCCCCAGCGGCCAGAGCCAATGCAGAAGGAAGATCAGCAGCGGCGGGTGCGTCGGCTCGTGCATCGTGCGCCACAGGTCGGGGAAGCCGGGCGCACTGAGCCGTACGTGATACGCTTCGTCCAGTACAAAGTAGGCGAGCCCGGCCATGCGCCATCGGAGGGCAAAGCCGGCGAGGATAGCGGCGGCCGCCAGCCAATCCAGTTGCCGGCCGGTGATCGCCGGCGGCCGCGGTGGCTGCCGCTTCGGCTTTTGCGCGGCGCCTTTTCTTGTTTTCGGTTTTCTCATCGCCGCGACCAAGGCGCCGCCGGGGCGCGCCAAGCCGAATCCGCCGCCCCGGGGATGCTATCATGACGTTCAAACCTGCCACGAGAGTCCGGGACGAAGGCCCTGTAAGAAATGAAGGATTTGCTCAAAACGGGGATGTGGATCGTCATCGCGCTGCTGGGCGCGGCGACGCTCGCCGGCATCGCGATGAGCCGCGGGGAACAGATTAACAGCGTCTGGCTGGTGGTTGCCGCGGTCTGCACGTTCCTGGTCGCCTATCGTTTTTATCATGCCTGGATCGCCGCCCGGGTGCTGGCGCTCGACGATCAGCGCGCCACACCGGCCGAGCGGCTCAATGACGGGCACGATTACGAACCGACCCACAAGTGGATCGTGTTCGGCCACCACTTCGCGGCGATCGCCGGTCCGGGACCTCTCGTGGGACCGGTGCTGGCGGCCCAGTTTGGCTATCTCCCCGGCGTGCTGTGGATCGTTCTGGGCGCCGCGCTCGGCGGCGCCGTTCACGACCTCATCGTGCTCGGATCCAGCATCCGCCGCAACGGGCGTTCGATCGGTGAAATGGCCCGCGAGGAGATCGGGCGCGTCGGGGGCTTCATCGCCATGATCACCGTGCTGCTGATCATGATCATCCTGCTGGCGGTCATCGCGCTGGTGGTGGTGAATGCCCTGCGGGACAGTCCCTGGGGGACATTCACGATTGGCGCCACGATGCCGATCGCGATCCTCATGGGCCTGTACCTGCGGTTCTGGCGCAAAGGGAGGGTGGCCGAGGTGTCCGCCCTTGGCTTCGCTCTGGTGATTCTCGCCATTCTTGGCGGCGAATGGGTATCCCAGAATCCCAGCCTTGCTGGCTGGTTCACGTTGAGCGGCGTCACGCTGGCGTTCGCGATCATCATCTACGGGTTTTTTGCCAGCGCCCTGCCGGTGTGGCTGCTGCTGGCGCCGCGGGACTACTTGAGCACCTTTGTGAAGCTGGGAGTGGCGTTCCTGCTGGCGCTGGGGATCCTGGTGGTGCGGCCGGAGATGCAATTGCCGGCGCTCACCCAGTTCGTCGATGGTTCGGGCCCGGTGTTCGCGGGAGCGGTGTTCCCGTTCTGCTTCATCACCATCGGCTGCGGAGCCCTCAGCGGATTTCACTCGCTGATTTCTTCCGGGACGACGCCCAAGATGCTGGCCAAGGAGCGCCACGCTCTCATTGTTGGCTCCGGCGCCATGCTGGCTGAGGGCGTCGTCGCCACGCTGGCGCTCATCTCGGCCGCGGTGTTGCAGCCGGGGGTCTACTTCGCGGTGAACTCCCCGGCGGCTTTGACGGGCTCGGACGCCGCCGCCGCGACGGCGGCGATTACATCCTGGGGTTATCCGGTCACCGCTGCGGACATGGAGAGGCTGGCGGCACAGGTCGGCGAGGAAACCTTGTTCCACCGTACCGGCGGCGCGCCGTCGCTCGCGCTCGGCATGGCCCAGGTGTTTGCCCGTTCGGGGCTCGGCGAGAACCTGTTGGGCTTCTGGTATCACTTCGCCATCATGTTCGAGGCGCTGTTTATCCTGACGATCATCGACGCAGGCACCCGCGTGGGCCGGTTCCTGCTCCAGGACCTGCTGGGCAGCCTGTATGAGCCGCTCGGGCGGACGAGCTGGATGCCGGGCGTCATCGGCGCATCCGCGGCCATCGTGACCGCCTGGGGCTACTTCCTGTACCAGGGCGTACTCGACCCCTACGGCGGCGTGAACTCTCTTTGGCCCATGTTCGGCATTGCCAACCAGTTGCTGGGCGTGGTGGCGCTGGCGGTGGGCACCACAATTGTGCTCAAGAAGCACGGTCCGAAATATCTTTGGATCACGCTGCTGCCGATGGTCTGGATCGTCTCGGTGACGTACACGGCTTCGTATCAAAAGGTGTTCTCTCCGGATCCCCGGCTCGGGTTTCTCGCCCAGGCATCCAGCCTGAGCGAATCGCTCCGTGCCGGTACGGTCTCCGCGGAGCAGTTGGCGCAGACCGAGCGCCTGATCTTTAATGCCCATCTCAACGCGATCGTCTGCGGGTTGTTCATCCTTCTCGTGAGCGCCATTCTGATCGACTCGATCCGTGTTTGGGCCGGCCTCATCCGGGGAACCCGGTCGGCCGAGCTCAATGAAACGCCGTTCGTCGAGTCGCGGATCATTCCGGAACGCGGGTTCGGCTACGGCGACTAACGCGCGGCCACGCTTGGCCGGGGCGTTCTGGTAGGATAGAAATTCCCTCGATGATATTCGCGGTGGTGGTCTTTCCCGGCAGCAATTGCGATCACGACGCGTGGTACTCGGTGACGGCGGATCTGGGCCACCAGGCGGAGTTTGTCTGGCACGCCGACTCGGGCCTCGGCGGGTGCGACGCGGTGATCCTCCCCGGCGGTTTCTCCTACGGCGACTATCTGCGCTGCGGTGCCATCGCCAAGTTCTCTCCCGTCATGAAGGCTGTCCGGAACTTCGCCGCCGCCGGCGGCCCGGTGCTCGGCATCTGCAACGGTTTTCAGATCCTGGTGGAGTGCGGGCTCCTTCCGGGCGCGCTCGTAAGGAACCGCGGCCTGAAGTTCATTTGCCGGGAACTGCCCGTGCGCGTGGAGACGGCGGACTCTCCGTTCACCTGCCGCGCGGGGCTGGGGCAGGTGCTCCGTCTGCCGATCGCCCACGGCGAAGGCTGCTACGTAGCGGACGAACGGACGCTCGATGAGCTCGAGGCGGAGGACCGGATCGCCCTCCGGTACGTCGAAAACGCCAATGGCTCGCTGCGCTCGATCGCCGCAGTGCTCAGCAGGGAGCGGAACGTGATGGGCATGATGCCGCACCCGGAGCGGGCCACCAGCCCGCTGATGGGCTCAACCGACGGCCTGTTGATTTTCCAGTCGCTGGTGGCCGCGATGGCTGCGCGAGTATGAGTGCCATCACCCCCGAGATCATCGAAACGCACCAGCTCACGCCGGACGAGTATGGCCGGATCGTTTCTCTGCTGGGCCGCGACCCGACCATTACCGAGCTGGGCATCTTCAGCGTGATGTGGAGCGAGCATTGTTCCTACAAGAGTTCTCGCCTGCACTTGAAGAAGCTGCCGACGCGGAGCCCGATGGTCCTGCAAGGGCCGGGAGAAAACGCCGGCATCATCGACATCGGCGGCGGCTGGGCGATCGCCTTCAAGATCGAATCCCACAACCATCCCAGCTTCATCGAGCCGTTCCAGGGCGCGGCCACCGGCGTCGGAGGAATTCTCCGAGACATCTTTACCATGGGCGCCCGGCCGATCGCGGTGATGGACGCCTTACGGTTCGGGCCGCTGGACGATCCGGTGGCCGGAGCGCGGAACCGGCGTATCGCCGAAGGCGTCGTCAGCGGCATCGCCCACTACCGCAATTGCTTCGGCGTTCCCACCATCGGCGGCGAGACGGTCTTCGATGCCTGCTACAACGGCAACCCCCTCGTGAATGTCTTCGCCCTGGGTGTCTTCCGGCACGACGAAGTTTTCCTTGCCCAGGCCAGGGGAGTGGGCAACCCCGTGATCTATGTCGGGGCGAAGACCGGCCGCGACGGAATTCACGGCGCCTCGATGGCGTCCGCCGAGTTCACCGAAGAATCGAAGCAGAAGCGGCCGAACGTTCAAGTGGGCGATCCGTTTCTGGAGAAGCTGCTGCTCGAAGCCTGCCTGGAGGCGATGAAGACCGGCGCCGTGGTGGGAATCCAGGACATGGGCGCCGCCGGCCTCACCTGCTCGACCTGCGAAATGGGTAGCCGGGCGGGCACCGGCATCGAAATCGATCTTCGGTATGTCCCCCAGCGGGAGAGCGGCATGACACCCTACGAGATCATGCTCTCGGAGTCCCAGGAGAGGATGCTGCTGGTGGCGGCGAGCGGCCGCGAGCGGGAAGTTTTCGATGTGTTCCGGAAGTGGGGACTCGACGCGGTCACGGTGGGCCGGGTGACCGGCGACGGGATTCTGCGCGTCAAGGACCATGGCGTGGTGGTCGCCGAGATTCCCAACCGGGCGCTGGCCGATGAAGCGCCCCTCTACGACCGCCCGCATGGCGTCAAGCCGTACCGAAGCGCCCCGATGGAGCCGCCGGAGTTCCGGAGCGCGGACCTGGGCGCGGACCTCGAGAGCCTCATGACTTCCGGCGATCTTTGCTCGAAGCGGTGGATCTGGGAGCAGTACGATTACATGGTTCGGACGAACACCACGCGCGGGCCGGGCGCCGACGCCGCCGTGGTGCGCATCAAGGAGACCGGGACGTCGGTCGCGATGGCGCTCGATGGCAATGAACGGTACTGCGAGCTGGATCCCCGCGAGGGTATCAAGCTCGTGGTGGCCGAATGCTGCCGGAACCTGGCGACGGCCGGCGCGCGCCCGGTGGCCGCCACCAACAACCTGAACTTCGGCAACCCCGAGCGCGAGGAGATCATGGGGCAGCTCGTGGAAACCATCGAAGGGATGGCCGAGGCCTGCGAGTTCTTCGAGACGCCGATCACGGGCGGCAACGTGAGTCTCTATAATGAAACGCTCGGCGAGCCGGTCCGTCCCTCTCCGGTGATGGGCATCGTCGGCTTGATGGAAACGCGCGCTCCCTTGCCGATGGAGTTCCAGAACGCCGGCCGGACAATCATCCTCCTGGGCGGGCTGGGCGAGTGCGACACCGTCCGGTTCGGCGGCACCCAATACGCCAAGGTGGTGCTTCGATCGTTCTGGGGTCTGCCGCCGGCGCTGGATATGGCGTACGAGAAGCGCGTTCAGGAAACCGTGCGGGAGATCGTGTCGGCGGGTCTGGCCGAGTCAGCTCACGACCTGAGCGGCGGCGGACTCGCGGTGGCGCTGGCGGAGTGCTCGTTCGGGGTGGCGGGGATCGGCGCCGAGATCCAGCTCGATTCCGCGATGCGGCCTGAGTTCCTGCTGTATCACGAGGCGCCGTCGCGAATTCTCGTTTCGACGAGAAATCCGGAGGCGGTGCGAGCCGTGGCCGGCAAGCATGGCGTCGTGGCGCTCTGGATCGGCACGACAGAGGCGGGACGTCTGACAATCGCCCAGCGCGGGACGCGACTGGTAGACCTCGACGTGAAAGGATTACGCTGGAAGTGGGAGGAGGCGTTGCCTTCGAGATTGGGCGCCCCGGTGACGGCACAGACAGGGACGACGGTCTCCTGAGCGCTAACCGCGCGGCTGCGCGCCTCCGGCGCGGAGGCCGCACGTCATTGATAAAAGGCAACGTTCACAGATGTTTCCTGGAGAGCGCTCCGATGCGAAGACCTTCGACGAGCGGATGGTTGGGTGCTGCGATGTTCGATAAGTTCCACGAAGAATGCGGCGTGGTCGCCATCTACGGGCATCCCGAGGCGGCCAACCTGGCTTACCTCAGCCTCCACGCCATGCAACATCGCGGCCAGGAGAGCGCGGGCATCGCCACCTCCGACGGCCGCCGGATCACGTGCCACAAGAGCATGGGGCACGTGGCGGACATCTTCACGCCCGAGGTGGTGGGTCAGCTCAGCGGCCAGATGGCGATCGGTCACACGCGCTACTCCACCGCCGGTGATACGGTGATCGGCAACGCGCAGCCTTTCTTCGTGACCTGCAACAAGGGACCGATCGCGGTGGCGCACAACGGCAACATTACGAACGCCCCCGAACTGCGCCGGGAGCTGGAGCGGGAAGGGTCCATCTTTCAGGCCTCGAGCGATACCGAGGTCATTCTCCACCTGATCGCCCACTCGCGCGAGCGGACTTTCGCGGGCGCCCTGCGGGAGGCTCTACTCCAGTTGGATGGCGCTTTTTCGCTGGTGTTCCTGGCTCAGGACCGGTTGATCGTCGCGCGTGACCCGCACGGCTTCCGTCCGCTGGCACTTGGGCTGATGGAACTGTCCGGCGGGAAGATGTGCTACTGTTTCGCGTCGGAAACCTGTGCTTTCGACCTGATCGGCGCGGTGTACATGAACGAGATCGAGCCGGGCGAGATGGTGATCGCCGGGCCGGAGGGCATGGTTCGGCAGCGCTACACCGTGGCCAAGCACAGGGCGCACTGCGTTTTCGAGCATGTTTATTTCTCCCGCCCCGATTCGATCGTTTTCGGGCGTTCGGTGCAGGCCTCACGCGAGATGATGGGACGGCTGCTGGCGCTCGAGCACCCGGTGGCCGCGGACATCGTCGTGCCCGTGCCGGATTCGGGAGTGCCGGCGGCGCTGGGCTATGCCGAGGAGTCGGGGATTCCGTTCAAGCAGGCGTTGATCCGCAATCACTATGTCGGGCGTACGTTCATCGAGCCGACGCAAGCAATCCGCGATTTCGGTGTCCGCCTGAAGCTGAACCCGGTGCGCGAGCTGCTGGCGGGCAAGCGGGTCGTGCTGGTCGACGATTCCATCGTCCGCGGCACCACCAGCCGCAAGATCGTGCGGATGGTCCGCAGCGCGGGCGCGCGGGAGGTGCACCTGCGGATCTCGTGCCCCCCGACGGTTTCCCCCTGCTACTACGGCGTGGACACACCGCGCAAGCGGGAACTGATCGCGGCCAACAACACGATGGAGGACATTGAAAGGTACGTCGAGGCGGATTCGCTGGGCTACCTGTCGCTGTCGGCGCTGCGCAAAGCCGTCGACGACGACGAGCGCCTCGATTACTGCTACGCCTGCTACACGGGCGACTACCCCACCGATCTGGTCAACATCGAGGACCTTTCCGAGCCCAAACTGCGCGGCATCTGAAGGGGCGGGCAGAGAAGAAGCAAGAAGGCCGAGTGCAGTACACCGGGGTTCCCGGGGTCGGAGTTCGGCCTCCTCACCCGTTGCACACTCTTTATACTGAGGACGTGTCAGCCTCTATCTCCGCCTCCGCGCGTTCCGTCCCTCACTCGCGCATCCGCGAACTGGCCGAAGTCGCCATGGGAATGGAGGGCGTGCTCCGGCTGTACTTCGGGGAGTCCAACGTCCCGACGCCGGAATTCATCAAGCAGGCGGCCGTCAAGGCGATGGCCGACGGCTTCACCTTCTACACTGAGAACGCGGGGCTCCCGTCCACGCGCGCGGCGGTGGCCCGGCACTACGAGGAGCTCCACGGTGTCCGGCGCGATCCCGGCTCCGAGATCGTCATCACCGCTTCCGGCGTCCAGGCGCTGAACGTCGCCATCCGCTGCACGCTCGATCCCGGCGACGAAGCGATCCTGCTCACCCCGGCCTGGCCGAACGCTTCGGCGATGGTCCGGATGTCGAACGCGACGCCGATCGAGATCCCTCACCCGCTCTCCGGCGATCGTTACCGGATCGATTTCGAGGCCATCGAGGCGGCCCTGACGCCGCGCACGCGGCTGCTCGTCTATACGTCGCCGTCGAACCCCTTGGGCTGGGTGGCCGGCTCCGAGGATCAAGATCGTTTGCTCGATCTCGCCCGGCGGCACGGACTCTGGCTGCTGGCGGACGAAGTCTACGAACGGCTCTTCTACGGCGCCCCGCGTATCGGCGATCCCGCGCCGACCATCCTGAGGAAAGCATCGCCCTC
>CAYRPT010000114.1:0-9053 GCA_964425895.1 uncultured Solibacteraceae bacterium
CCTCGTACCGTACGTGCGTTACCCTGTGCGCTTCGCGGTGTCCGAGGCCCTGATGGCCATCGTGCGCTCGGTACTGGTGGCTTTCGTCGAGGCCGGTTGCACCGAGATCACCGTGGATGAACCGTCCATGTCCTGCTACGCGCACCGGGAGGATCCGCACCGGTTCGTGGACGTTTTCAACCGGACCGTGGAGGCAGTGGCGGGCAAGTGCCGCCTGTCCACGCATCTCTGTTTCGGAAACTACAAGGGGCGCGCCGTTGGTCTCCGGCGTTATGCGCCGATGTTTCCGGCGTTTCTCGATTTCAATGTGGATGAGATCCACCTGGAGATGGCGAGCCGGGAGTTCGCCGAGATCGAGATCCTCGGCGAGATCGCGCGGCGCCGGGACGTCTCGGTTGGCATCGTCGACGTTAAGAGCTACTACATCGAAACACCCGACGATATCGCCGCGCGAGTTCGTCTGTGTCTGCGCCACGCGCCGGGGGACCGGCTTTCCTTCGCGCCCGACTGCGGACTCTCGCAAACCGCGCGCTGGGCAGCGCGACAAAAACTGGCCAACATGGTGGCCGGGGTTCACGCGGTCCGGGCCTCGCGATAGGCGCGCGCCGAATCCGTCCGCTCCCCGCCGGCTCCGCGGGTTGTCCCGCCGGCCCTCCCGCCACATCAGCGGCGCGGCGCCGGCGCCGCACGTTGGGCCGCCGTCGAGGGCCTCCGGCGTCTTCTCAGCCTCGCGCAGCCGGGTGAAACCCGCCCGTCGGATGCCCGAAACGGTCGCACGCATCCGGAGTTCCGGTATAGAATCCTGAGTGACACTGCCATGTTCACCCGACGCCAGGTTCTCAGCAGCGCGGTTGCGCCGATGGTCGTTCCCAGCAAGGTGCTGGGCCAGCGAGCCGGTGCGGTTGCGCCCAGCGACATGATTCTCTTCGGCGGCATCGGCATCGGCTCGCGCGGTGCTCACGTGCTGAGCAAGCTGCTCGCCATCGACGAGGCGCGGTTCATCGCCATCTGCGACGTCCGCAATGAGCGGCGCGAGGAGATCAAGTCGACGGTCGACCAGAAGTACGGCAACCATGACTGCCGGATGTACGACGACCAGTACGCTCTGCTGGCCCGCCAGGACATCGACGCCGTACTGATCGCCACGGGTGACCGTTGGCACACGCCCCTGGCCATCATCGCCGCGCAGCACGGCAAAGACGTGTATTGCGAGAAGCCGTGCTCCATGTCGATGGAGGAGAGTTGGGCGCTGGCCGCCGCGTTCCAGCGATACAACCGCCTGTACCAGGCCGGATGCCAACGCCGCAACGGCGCCAACTTTGAGCTGTGCAAGGAACTCCTCCGGTCCGGCGCATTGGGTAAGTTGCAGATTCTCTATGCGAACGTCGGCCCCTCGGTCAACTGGCCGCCGCTTCCCCGGCGCGACTGGCTGGCCGCGGAAGACCTGCCGCCCCGGCAAGTGCTGGACTGGGACCGCTGGCTCGGGCCCGCGCCGTGGCGCCCGTACAACGCCGCGTATGTCCGCGGCGGTTGGCGCAACTACTACGATTTTCACGGAGGCGGCATTCTCGAGTGGGGATCCCACACCGTCGACCTCTGCCACTGGGCGGCGGAGCTCGACGACACGCAGCCCGTCGAATACGAACCCGTGGGCGGCAACACCGGCCCCTACCAGGTTCTCTGCAAGTACGCCGACGGCGTGAAGCTGGTGATGCGCGATGACGGCTGGGACGGCAGTTTGAAGACCGGCTCGTGCAGCTTCCGTATTGAGGGCGACATCGGCTGGGTGGAGACGGGCGACGCCACGACGATCGAGAGCTCCGACAACATCAAGCCGCTGCTGCGGCCCACCGAGCCGGCGCGCCTGGCGCTGGAGAATCACGTGAAAGAGTTGGTCCGGTGCATCAAGACGCGCCAACGGCCGCGCGCCCACGCCGCGGCGGCGGCCAATTCGCACATTGCCTGCCACGCAGCGTTCATCGCCTTTCAGCGCGGCAAGATACTGACCTGGGATCCGGGCAAGCGGGAGTTCACTAACGACGACATCGCGAACCGGATGCGCTCGCGCGCATTGCGCGAGCCGTGGCGAGTCTGAGGAAGGGAGAGACACCATGCAGCAAGCAACACAGCCGGCCCCCGCCCCGCAACCGGCCAAGCCAAAGCCGCCGGAGCCCCCGCCCGAGTTCCAGGAGGGCCATATCGCCGGCATGGATGCGGCTGGTCTTATCCGCATTCTCAAAGATGCCGGCTCAACCGAGTTTCAGAAAGCGAAGGCCTGCCAGCGGATCGGCGAGCTTGGCGCCAAGGAGGCCGTGCCGGCGCTGGCGGCACTGCTGGGCGATGAGCATTTGAGCACCTACGCCCGTTACGGCCTGGAACCGATCGACGATCCGTCGGTGGACGACGTATTGCGGGCCGCCATGGCGAAGCTGAAGGGTAATCTCCTGATCGGCGTCATCAACTCGCTGGCCAAGCGGCGCGATGCGAATTCGAGTCCGGCGCTGGTGAAGCTGATGTACGGCGCTGACGCCGACATCGCCTGCGCGGCGGCCGCGGCGCTGGGCAGCATCGGCGGAACGGCCTCGATGAAGGAGTTACGGGCCGCTCTCGGGAAATCGAAGGGGATGCTTCGCATGGCGGTCGCCGACGCCGCCCTGGTCTGCGCGGAGCGGCTCCTGGCGGGAGGCCAGCGCGCCGAGGCGTTGGCGCTGTACGCCTCGCTGAGCGAGCCCGGTGTACCCAAGCCAGCGCGTTTGGCGGCGATGGCGGGAATCATCCGGGAGGAGACGTCGCTCGATCGGCCACGCGAGTGAGGCCCGCATTTCCGCGTGACACAACGTTTGCTGGTTACTGGGCCGAGGAACATGCGATGACCCGAAGAGAGTTGCTGAAGTCCGCTTCGATGCTTGCCGCCGCGCCCGTCCCTCCCCCTGCCGCCGCGAAAAAGGCCCGGTTCCGGACGGCGATCTGCGCCTACTCGTTTCGCGACGAGCTCAAGTCCGGAAAGCTCCGCTACGACGACCTGGTGCACATGGCCGTCGAGCAGGATATCGATGGGCTCGACCTGACCGTCTACTGGTTTCCCGACACGACGGATTCCTTCCTGCTTCCGCTGCGCCGGCTCGCGTTCCGTAATGGCGTCGAGATCTACAGCATCTCCGTCCGGACGGAGATGACCCGTCCAACGGCCGACGAACGGATGGCGGAGATTCACGGGATCCGGAAGTGGGTGGACGTTGCGGCCATGCTCGGCGCCGGGCACATCCGTGTTTTTGGCGGGGCCGTACCGAAGGCGGCCACCGAGGACCAGGCGGGTGACTGGGCGGCGGAAGTTCTGAAGGGCGCGGCCGATTACGCCGGACGGCACGGCGTGATTCTTGGTCTGGAGAACCACGGAGGCATTACTCTGCGGGCCGAGCGCGTGATCGAGATCGTCCGGAAGGTCGATTCGCCGTGGGTAGGAATCAATCTCGACACCGGGAACTTTCGCGAGCATCCTTACCGGCAGATCGAGATGTGCCTGCCGTACGCCGTGAACGCACAGTTCAAGACGGAGATGCACTACGGAGACGGCAAGACCGAGCCGTCGGACTGGGAGCGGATCGTGAAGCTGTTCGCCGCCGCCGGGTACAGGGGCTACCTGGCGCTCGAGTACGAAGGCAAGGAACCCGCGCCGCAAGCGTTTCCACGTATGATGGCCAGGCTCACGAGTCTGGCCCGGAAGTATAACGGATCGGGCGGGTGAGCGACGGCGGTCCAGGCCGCGGTTACTCACCCGGGGCCGGCGGCTTGGCTTGGTTCGTCTTCCGGATCGCCGCCGCAAGTGATTTCGGCGTCTGCATGGAGGATCGGGAGCCCGGCGAGGGCGGGGGTCCCGGCGGGGGGCGGAGCGCCGGCACGGCGCTGGAGGGCGCGGGCGGATGCGGCCAGGTACTCCAACTCCGATTCGGCGAGGCGGGCGGCCAGCCCCGGCGCAATGAAGGAGAGATGCTCTTGAGCAAACCTCCCGGCCGCCTCAGCGGTGACGGCCGCGCGTTCCGCGTCAGCCGAATTCAAGGCGAAGGCTTCCTTCATCCGCAAGAAGGCGAGGAAGCCCGTCTCCACCGCCACGTGATCGGGAGCCTCGGCGCAGGCCGGATGGTAGCCAAAGGCGGCGTAGTAGGTCTCCAGTTCGGACATGAGATAGCCCAGTTGAAGGGCATCGCGGTAGCTCACCTCGCGCGGCGCGGCCGGCCCTCCGGGTCCGAACGTGGAGTGATACAGCTCCGGGCTCGCCTGCTCCAGCGCGAGATGGGCGCAGGCGCGCAGCTCGGCATCGGCCACTTCGCGGGCCAGCGTGGCCACCTGCACACGCCAGCCGTCGCCCGGACAGTCAAACAGCAGGCTCAGCAAACGCCATTCCGCCGCCTCGGCCAACCGCTCCCGGGAATCGGTGAGCGCCGCCGTCACGGCTTGGCCTCCCGCACCGCGAGCGGAATCCATCCGGTGCGCATCTTGCGGGAGCCGGCCTCGCGCGCGGAGCCCTCCCACACGGCGAACGCGATTTGGGTTCGCAAGGCCGGAGTCAGGCCCGCGGGATAGGCCCGCTTGACGACCACGGTCCAGCCCTTCGCGGTCCGCTCTCCCGCCCCTCGAGATGTTCCGGCCGGATTCGGCGCCAGCGTCCCGGGCCCGAGAGCGAGCAGATCCTCAACCGGCGATTCGCGCGGCCCGGCGCGCCGGTTGCCGACCGCCTCCGCGGGTGCGTACCGCCGCGCCATCTCCTTCTGCGCGGCCGAGCCGGGCTCGAGCGACCTGGCTTCGAAAGGATAGTGGTCCACCGTGGCGTGCGGGTAGAGCGAGCGGATAGAATCTTCACGCCCGTTCACCGACGCCTGCCAGTCCGCGCGCCAGAAGCTGATCTCGACAGGCTTGGCGGCGTCGCCCATCTGAGGGTCCGGGGCCTCGGCGGTAATCTCGCGTGGAATCTGCACGGCGCAACCGTCGACGAAACGCCCGGGGCCCGGCAGATCGTCGAGCGATGCGTCGGCCCACTCCAGGCGAAAGGCGATCTCGGCCCCGTTCTGTACCGACCGGACTTCGACCTCCGGAGTGGAAGCCTGCATCAGGCGCGGCTCCACCAGGTCCTGAAGCAGCAGCTTCGCCACGTGAACCGGCGCGCTCTCCCAGGCAGCGTCCCCGGGCGCGGCGGGGACGGTGGCCGCGGGGACGCTGACCACCTCGTTGGTATGCTCTGGCGGACGGCCGCATCCGGCCAAAACCACGAGAACTCCGGCAAGAATGACAACGAAGGCGACGCGCATGAAGCTTCTCCTTATGGACAGTTGGTGCGTTGGATCTGATAGAGGCGATCGTACGCCGCGCGCTCGTAGACCGGCTCATACATGGGCGCCTGGCCCAACGCCGATCCCTTCTCGTCAAGCGCGACGGCCGTGTCGCCCTGCCGGCGCCACCGCGGAACCACGCGGTCGGTTGACCCAAACAGGCAGAGCAAGCTCGCGAGGTCCGGATCGTCCGGCGCTCCGCGGTAGATCTTCACCGCCTGCTCGACGCCCGGCCCGAACAGTTGTTGCGTGAACGCCACGGGTACGTGCACCGGCGGAATGTAGTAGACGTTGGGCTCGAGGCCGAACTGTGGGAACAGCGGCAGCGCAACCTTTCGGATATGCACCAGGTAGTCGATGGGGTTGTCGGGGCGCGCCTGGTCCGGGGTAGACAGCCAGCCCGCCAGCCGGATCTTTCCGATGCAGTTCACGAAGCACTGCGGCTGAATGCCCTGCTCAATCTTCGGGTAGCAGGCGATGCACTTCTCCGAGGTCCCGGTCATCGCGTTGTAGAAGACCTTCTTGTACGGGCAGCCGCGCACGCACTCCTGGTAGCCGCGGCAGCGCCCCTGGTCAACCAACACGATCCCGTCTTCCGGCCGCTTGTAAATGGAACCGCGCGGGCAGGACGCAAGACAAGCGGGATACGTGCAGTGGTTGCAGATGCGCGCCAGGTAGAAGAACCAATTCATGTGCGGCATCGCCATCCCCGCGCCATGATCCACCTGGCCGGTGCAGTCGTCCTCGCCGACGTTCGGGTTGGCGTAATCCTCCGATTCCGGCCGCCAGCCCAAGACCCGTTCGCCCGCGGGCGCCGACTCGAAGATGGTCCGGCCTTCGAACCGGCTCCCCTTCCAGTTGCCGCCGTCCAGCATCTCAAGCAGCTTGAGGTCCCAGGCCAGCGGGTAGAAGCCGTAGGGCTTGCTCTCGACGTTGTTCCAGAGCATGTATTCCTGGCCCCGGCCGGAAGTCCAGGTGGTCTTGCAGGCCAGCGTGCAGGTCTGGCACGCGATGCACTTGTTGATGTCAAAGACGGCGGCGAATTGCTTCTGGGGCCGGCTTTCCGGATACCAGTAGGACATCTCGCGGCCGATCTGCCAGTTCCTTACCCGAGCCATGATGAATCTTCTCCCTCACTCTCCGCGGAAAAACCCGCCGGCCAGATAGCGTTTCATCGCATCCGACTCGTTGCGGGGCCGGATGCCCAGCGCCACCGGGCGCCAGACGCCCTTGCCTCCGACGCCCCCGGGCTCGGCTTTCGTGATCTTGACGATCGCCTCGCGCGGCGCGCCGGTCGGGCAGTGCACATCCGGCAGGAAACCCTTGCCGATGCTCTGGCCGAACAGGCCTTTGCGCACCAGGGAATCGGTCATCCAGGTGGGCTTGAGCCAGCCGCGCGTGGCCGACTGATGCGAGCCCCGGCGGAACATCGCCTGGTAGCCGGTCTCCGGATTCTTCGCCAGTCCGTCCGGCCGTTCTTTCTGGCCCCTGACCGAACCCGGCGTCGCGCCGTACATGTTGAACCACATGCGAGTCACTCCGCGCGGCGTCCCGGGATAGTAGCGCGCGCGGGCCAGCAGACGGGCGAATTCGTAGTCGCGCTTGTTCTTCTGCCAGCCGCGGAACGGCCGGTCCGAAGGATCCGAGTCGATCCACACGTAATCGCCGTCCTCGATGCCGAGTTCGCGCGCGTCCGACGGGTTCATGTCGACATAGCCCTCGGTGACAAACGGCGACCGCTTGTCGTGCCGGAACATGTCACCGAACGGCCCGAACAGCACGGCGTTGACATCGGTGTCGATCGGAGTCGTGTGCGCGCCGTGGCGGTATTTCGGCGTATGAAAGATGAACCGGTAGCCGTCCTTCGCCAGCGGATGCGCCGACTTCTTACACTCCTCCCAATCAAGGACAACGTTCCGGCCGCAACGCGTCTCGCAGGAGAGATCCCCCCGGTCCACGCCGTAGACCTCCGGGCCCTCCGGCCGGAGCGCCTCGTGCCTGGCGGCGATGATCACGTTCGGCTCGTAGAAGGTGGAGTCCACCGGCTCCCGGTGCACGGGCAGGTTTTCGCCCGCGGCGATGAACTCATCCTCCTCGCGGTAGAACTCCAGACGCCCGCTCTTGGTGTACCAGGGCGCCGAATCGGTCACCTGTTCATAACCGACCACCTTCGGCGAGGTCCGGCTCTGGAGCAGAGCCGGGATACCCGACCGGGCCTTCTTCTCGAGATCGGTGAAACGGAAGCCCTTGGTGTTGGAGGAGGCATCGAGAATACGCTGGAGGTAGACGTCGGTACGCTGTTCGCGCACGAACTTCCAGTAGTCGTTGAACCGCTCGTCGCCCGTCAGCTTCGCCAGCTTCGAGCCCACCAGCGCCAGCACTTCGATGTCGCCGATGGTCTCGAAGATCCGCTTGAGCGGCGTCCGGGGAAACACCGACAGGAAGGGATTCGTCACCGAGGCGGTCATGTCCGGGTGTTTCATCTCGGCCCAGGCGTCCACCCCGAAAACGACGTCGGCCCACTCGCACGAGGTGGACCACCACCACTCGTTCACCGCGATCATCTCGATGCGCGGCAGAACGTTGACCACGGTGTTGTAGTGCCACTTCACGTTGCCAAGGATCGAATTCGCGTTGGCGAACCACAGCGACTTCGTGGGACAGGGCATGTGAGTGGCCCCGGTGAGCAGTTTGTTCCCCACGCGCAGCGGATGATCTTCGTGGTTGTAGTAATGCGCCGATTCGGGCTTCCAGTATTGGCGGGGACGCGCCGGCCTGCCCGGATCCAGCTCGATGTCGAACGGGTTTTCGTTAATGTACTGCGGCGCGCCGTTGAACAGTGCGACCCGGTAATTGCCGGCGTACGAGCCGATATTGCCGCCCACCTTGCCGATGTTCCCGGTGAGGGCGGCCAGCAAAAACAGGTCGCGGTCCTTGTTGTCGTTGTTGAAGAACTGGTTCGGCCCCATGCCAATGGCGAACAGCGTGGTTCCCGGGTTGCGGGCCAGACTTCGCGCCAGCTCCTCGACGGTCTTGGCCGGCGCCCAGGTAATCTCCGCGGTCGTCTGCGGCGTGAAGTGCGAGGCGTACTCGGAGACCAGGTCGAACACCGGGCGGCAGCGAACTTTCTTCCCATCGGCCAGCGTGACCTCGACGGCGCCCTCGAGCATCGGCTCCGCCACATTCGAGTTCGCGCCGACCATGTCGCGCGTGATTCTCTGCGGGGCGGCGGCGCGGCGGTCCCACCAGACGTAATCCCCCCAGTCCTGGCGCATCTTCTCGGGCACGATCTGTTGCGTGTGGGCGGCCGGCGGGGGCTCCTTCTCCGTCGCGCCCAACACGCGCGTGCCCTTCAGTTCCGCGGGAGCGCCGCCGAAGACATCCTGCGCCCGCAGGTATTTCAGGGTGTCCATCCGGACGAGGATGGGCAAATCCGTGAAGCGCCGCACGTAATCGCCATCGTAGAGCTTCTCGCGCAGGATCACGTGCGCCAGCCCCAGCGACAGCGCCGAAGTCGTGCCCGGACGGACCACGATGACTTCGTCGCCCTTGGAGGCGGTGGCCGAGTATTCACAAGCGATCACCACCACCCGGGTTCCCTTCAACCGCGCCTCGGTGAGCCAGTGGGCGTCGGGCATCTTGGTCGTGATCCAGTTCATGCCCCACACGACAACGGTCCGGCAACGCTCCACCGCCGAGAGGTCGAACTCCACCGTCTGCTGTCCGGTG
>CAYRPT010000115.1:0-9016 GCA_964425895.1 uncultured Solibacteraceae bacterium
ATTCGATTCGTTGTACTCCGGGTTGCGGACGGGCGCGTAGATCCGGTCTCCCGCGAACGGCCGGTCCTGCGTGTAGATCCAAACCTCGTTCTGGTCCCACAGAATGATCTCGTCGCGGGGGTCGCCGGTTACGTCGAGCACTGTGAACGCGTAGTCCGGATGGCCGTCATCCGGGAACATCACCACACGGCGGATGTGTCCGTCGATCATGCCGCCCTCGCGCGGGTTTCCACTCAGCATCGCGTACTCGACGCCATCGCCGCGCCAGTTCACCGGCAGTACGGGGCTCCCGGTGTGAATCGGCTCCTCCTGCGCCACGATATTGCCGTCCCAGTCAAACAAGGTGACGATGCCCGGGTTTTTCCAGAAGTTGATGGTCATCATCTCGAGGCCTTGAACGTCCGGCCGGTAGTTGGCCACCGACGGCGTCTGAGCGTGGCCGATGCGGACGTGCTTCAAGACCGTGCCGCTCATGTCGAACATGATGTAGCCTTCGTCGGAGCCGCAGGAATAGGCGCGAACAGGCCCGTCGGAGCGGCCGGAGAAATTGCCCATCACGATGCCGTCGGAATGGTCGCGGTAGGCGGTGTCGTGGCTCCAGATCTGCTTGCCGTCGTTGTCCCACAGGGCATAGCCGATCACCATTTCGTCCCGTCCGTCGCCGTCGAAATCCAGCGGGTACGGATAGTGGCCCAACTGGCCCTGGCCGCTCCATTGCCGCTCGAGCCGGTTGTTGAACACCCAGAACGTCCGGTAGCGGTCCTTGATCAGGATGTCGCGCCGGTGCGGATCGCCGGTGAAGTTGAAGAACGCGATGGAATCGCCCACCTCGCGTTCATAAGGCCGCTGCCGGTTGTCAGACGGGGCTTCGGGCATCCAGGCCCACTGCTTGAGCTTCCCGGTCCTGCCTTCGAGGACCTGGATCTTGAAGTCCCGGATTACGATGACTTCGTTCGCTCCGTCCCCGTCAATGTCGTGCATCTGAAAGGGCGTGTCGTGGGCGATGACGTCGTTGTAAGGGTCGGGCCGGCCAAGCGTCCACAGCAGTTTGCCGTCGAAATCGACCGCCGCAAGAGTGGCGATTTGGGCGAACGAGTTGTCAAAGGCGTGGCGGGCGTTCTGCGAGATCAGCATGTCGATCCGGCCGTCGCCGTCCAGATCGCCGAAGCGCGCGTTCCGGCCCGCGCCCCACGGGGCGACGCGAAACCTCTTCCAGAGCTTCGGTTTGGGATTGGCGTTCCGCAGTCGCGCCAGCTCGGCTTCGCGCTTCTCGATGCGGCCACGGATGGTCTGTTCCACCGCGTCCGTTGCGGTGACCGCGAAGTCCATGAACCGCGCGGGAATGTTGGCGGTGACGCCGGCTTTTCCGGTGAGGATCTCACCGTCGGAGGCTTCAAGAATCAGCTTGCCGTCGGCGAACGCCCGTATGCGGGGCCCGTCGTTTTCGACCTTCAGCGTATAGTACCGGTCGGCGGTGTAGGGGAAGCGCGCCGATCCCAGATCCTTCCACTCAGCCACCCGGAACTGCTTCTCCAGCGGCAGCCGCAGTCGCAGGAACACCTCCTTGCCGTTCCGCAGGCCGAACAGATAGTAGTGCCGGTTGGTGTGATAGCGGAAGACAACTCCCGCCATTTCCGCCAGGGACAGCGGCCGGATCTTCACCTCGACACTGTATTCCGACCACTCCGGATCACCCACCACGAGCGTCGGGTTCCATAGCCCCGCATCGTTGTGGACGGTGTGCTGCTCAAGATAGGGCCGGCCGTCCTCGTCGCCGCCCATCCAGGCGTCGTCGTGACAGATCGCCTTCTCCCAGGGATCTGTGGCGACTCCCCGGTGCGGCAGGTAGTGATACTCCTGGATCGCGTTGGTCAGGCCCTTGATGGGAGCCGAGAAGACCCGCGGAGGGAGCTTGGAAAAATCGTCGCGGAAGAGCTCGGCGGCGAAGATGACGGGGATCTGCGTCAAGCAGACGGAGAAAACCACGGCGCGGATTCGCATCGCCCATTGATTGTATCCGGCTTACGGCGCTGCTGCCGGCCGCGACCTAGATCATTTCATTTTGCAGTTCGGGGCGGGGGTTCGGGATGACCACTTTGTTCACCAGCAGGCCCTTTTCGGAGATCTTGCGGGCGCCGTTGTCGACGGCGGCGCGCACCGCCGCCACCGAGCCGGTGCAGGTGGCGAACGCCTTGCCTCCCAGGGCCATCGCAAGCCGGATCTCCATCAACCGGACGTTGGCCGACTTGGCCATGGCGTCGGCGCCCTCAATGAGCGAAGCGACCGAAAAGGATTCGATGATCCCCAGCGCTTCCATGTGTTCGGCCTTGGTGACGCCCGCCATGGCCGGGAAGATCGACTCGTGAACGTTCGGGATGCGGAAGGTATCGATCACGGAGAAATCGCCGGCGCGGGCTCCCGCTTCCACGGCGGCCTGAACGGCGGCCGTGTCGCCCCGCACGACCACCATGTACTTGCCGGAGCAGATGGAGCGCGCCGCCACCAGTTCGACGTCGGCCGCCTTCAGCATGGCGTCGGTCACCTCGAAGCCGGCGGCGATCGAGCCGAGCTCCACCAGTCCAATCGAGTTCTTCGTGGCCATTTTGTTTCCCGTGTTATGCTTCGACGTCGACGTAGGTCTCCGTGACCGCCGTCACGCGCCCGGCTATGGAGGCGTGGATACTGACTCCCAAATCTCTCTCGCCTACGGCCGCCACGGTCTGGCCGGAGCGGACGGTATCGCCGGCAGCCACCACCGGCGACGCCGGCTTGCCGGCGTGCTGCGACAGCATCAGGCGCACTTTCCTGGGGCTCCACTCCAGCGGATCGAACGGCGTGGCCGATTCGTACTCCTCGACCTTAAGCCGTTTGCGCAGCATGGTGAGCGGCACGCGGCGGGCGTCTTTCATCGGGTGGACGCGCACCGGATCCTGCTGCTTGAACTTGATGCCCGCTGTTTTCATGTCCGCCTTAGCCTGATCGCAGGCCTCCTTGGGATAGAGGTCCTCCGGGCAGGCGTAGAGCGTGCAGAGACCGCAGGCGCAGCATAGCTCCGCCCACTGGTTCCAGTTGTCATGACCGGCGAGGGTGAAGCCGAGGGTGCGCATCACCTTGTGGGGCATCACCTGGTAGCCGAGGAGGTAGCGGGGGCAGAACTCCGTGCAGTAGCTGCATTGATCACAGGCCGACTTCCCGATGCGGGCCATCGCCTGGAGCGGCCTCGCTTTGCGCTCCACCAGGTAATGATGCCGCGGCAGTACGATGAGGCCGGCGGTTGTCTTCGTAACGGGCTCGTCCAGGTCGAACGAGAGCCGGCCCATCATGATGCCGCTGACGAACATGCCGAACTCGCCGGCGGTGGCGCCGCCGGCGATCTCGATGAGCTCGCGGAAGGTGACTCCGAGCGGCGCCCAGAAGGACTTGGGCGTGCGCACCGCGCCGCTGATCGAGACAAACTTGCGGATCACCGGGCGCCCCTGTTCGGCTTCGAAGACGTTGTAGAGCGTTTCCACGTTGTTCACCACGCAGCCCACGTGGAGCGGGAGACCGGCCGGCGGGATCAGCCGGCCGGTGGCCGCGTAGACCAGCTCATATTCGTCGCCGGAGGGGTAGAAGTCGCCCAGGAAGGTCATCTCGATGCCGCGTTTGGCGGCTTCCGGCTCAATGGCGCGGACCGCTTCCCGGTTCTTGTCCTTGATGCCGAACCTGCCCTGTCGCGCGCCGGTAGCCTGCATCATGAGCTCCATGCCGGTGAGGATGCCGGCGGGGAAGTGGCACATGATTTCGACGTCCTTGTGGAGCAGGGGCTCACATTCGGCGCCGTTGGCGAGCATGTACTCGACCCGCGAGCCGGCCTTGACGTAGGTGGGAAAGCCGGCGCCGCCGGCGCCGACGACACCCATTTCCTTCAGTCGCTTTGGCAGCATGGAAGGGGCCCAAAAGTCCAGGGTAGCACTGGAGAACACATCGAATGCGCCTCGAAAGCGCCGTGCTAACCATCGCCCCGGTGTGCCATCGCATGCTGGTAGCTGTCCACCAAATGGCGAAACCGTACAACCTTACCGTCGCGGTCGAAATGCCAGATGTGCCCTTCGTCTTCCTCCACGATGCGCCTGCCGGTGGCTTTGACGGTAACCTCCAGGTCAAGAAGCACCACCACAACTCCTGGAGCTTCCAGCATGACTTTCGGAACGAACTTATGAAACTCCAGTGCCCCAACGCTCTCGAAGAACTCGACGGCGCCCTGCCGGCCGCGCCGCGGCTGAAGCCAGGGTACGCCGTTTTGAGCTAAGCCGTACTCCCACTCAACAGAATCCGAGAGCTTCTCCAGAATCGCCGGCGTGTCGCCGCGGGCGAAGGCGGCATAGATCTCTTGAACGACAGCAAGCTGGCTCATTTCCCCTCCTCGGTGAAACCGGTCATTGTCGCATAGCGAGCGCCGCCCGGCCGCGCGTCCACCCGCCAACCGTCAGGCGCCAGCGCCGGCGGGTTCATGTTCACTCAGCGCGGCGGCGTGGCGTTCCAGTTGCTCCGCGGAGATCGTGACCAGCGTCTTCTCCATGTCTTCGCCGGTCTCAATCATGTGCCGGATGTGGAGCGCCGCCAGGCGGCTGCACCAAGGATCGGTGAGCGGCCGGCCCATTTTCTTGGCCGCGCTCAGCAGGTCCGGATGGTCCATCGCGACCACGCGGAAGAAGCTGCGGCCGTCTTTGGAGAGCTCAAACTTCACGTCAACGGTATCCGCGTGGCGAATGGAGATCCCGGTCTGAAGCCAGACGAATCGCGCATTCCACATCTTGCCGGAGGGATCCGGACCAGCTTCGAACTCGCGAAAATGGAACGCCATGGCACCAATATAGCGCGCCCGCCCGAGCGTCTCTTTCGGGCCGCGCCCCGCTCGGCGGCGGCCCCGTCCGGCCGCGGCGATAATGGGCTCATGGGCGACGTGATGGATTACCCGATGCTTATTGACGGCCGGCCGGTGACCACCGGAGAGCGGATCCCGGTGCGGCTGCCGTTTGACGGCTCGGAAGTCGGCCGCGTGTTTCGCGCGGGGCGGCGCGAGGTGGACGAAGCGGTCACCGCGGCGCTTCACGCCGCACCTGTCATGCGGGCGTTGACCCTGGACGAGCGGGCGGCCATACTCCGGGGCGGTTCGGACAAGCTGGCCGCGGGAGCCGAGGAGATGGCGTTGGCGGTTAGTTCCGACAGCGGCAAGCCGCTTCGCGAGGCCCGCATCGAGGTGCAGCGCTCCATATCCACTCTGGCTTTTTCGGCCGAGGAAGCGCATCGCCTCGCCGGCGAAGTGGTGCCGATGGATGCTTCACCCGCCGGCAAGGGGCGGATGGCGATGACGGTACGGGAGCCGGTGGGCGTGGTGGCCGCCATTACGCCGTTCAACTTCCCGCTGAACCTCGCCATGCACAAAATCGGGCCGGCGATTGCAGGCGGCAATTCAGTCGTCCACAAGCCGGCATCGGCAACTCCCATCACCGCGCTCAAAATGGCACGGATCTTTCAGGAGGCCGGGCTGCCGCCAGGAGCGCTCAACGTGATCACCGGTCCCGGGGGCGAGATCGGCGACTGGCTGACCGAGCATCCCGGCGTCTCCATGATCACGTTCACGGGCAGCGCCGAGGTCGGTCTCCGCATCCGCGGGCGCGCCGGCCTGAAACGGGTGACGCTCGAGCTCGGCAACAACTCGGCGGTTATCATCGAACCCGATGCGGATCTCGAGGCGGCGGTTCCCCGCTGCGTGACTGGCAGCTTCGCACACTCCGGACAAGTGTGCATCTCTGTCCAGCGGATCTACGTACACCGCGAGATCTTCGATCGCTTCGTCGAGCTCTACGTCGACGAGACCCGCAGACTGGTGATCGGGCACCCGCACGATGCGCAGACCGAAGTCAGCTCTCTCATCACGGAGGGAGAGGCGCAGCGGGTGGAGGAGTGGATCGCCGAAGCGGTCGCCGCCGGCGGCCGGCTGCGGATCGGGGGACGCCGGCGGCATCGGGCGACCGTCGAACCAGCCGTTCTGACACATGTGCCGCGGCACGTACGGATCTCCTGCCGGGAGGCGTTCGGACCCCTCGTCTTGATCAATCCTTACGAATCACTCGACGAGGCGATTGCGTGGGTCAACGATTCCGAGTACGGCTTGCAGGCCGGCATCTATACCGGGCAGATCAGCCGGGCCTTCCGCGCGGCCCTCGAAGTCCGGGTGGGCGGCTTTATGATTAACGAGGTTCCGCAGTACCGGGTCGACCACATGCCCTACGGCGGCGTGAAGATGAGCGGATCGGGTCGCGAAGGGCCGAAATACGCCCTCGAAGAAATGACCGAGCCGAAGCTGATCTGCTGGAGAATCTGACCGCGCCGGCTCCGCGGCTATTGAGGCTCGCGAAATAAAGTGACCTATGCCGGTGGCCGCATGGGGGCGTGGAGCATCTCGCCCGAGCTCGCATGCTGGCCGTAGTGCCCGCAACGGTGTGCTTCCGAAGGCAGGACTGGCGGCGCGCTCCACCAGCGAAGCCTCAGCCGGAGGCGTCGAACTTGTCGCGGCACGCCTCGCTGCAGAAGTAGTACGTGGTGCCTCCCTTTTCCCTGCGGAGCTTCGACTCGGTGGATACGTAGATGCCGCAGACGGGATCTTGGACAAGCTGACCGCCGGATGGAGTGCGCGCCGCTTTCTTCTCACCCGGCGATGCGGCCGGTTCAAAGAGTTCCGCCACGGCCTTTCCGATCAACCCGATCACGGCCCGCAGAAACGTGATCGCGAAGATGGCGACTAGAACGCCAATAAGATACCGCAGCATAGAAAAGGGCGCCCCGGCGCGGGGCGCCCGCTCCTTTCAACAATACCTCCAGAAGGCAACGACTATTTCTTCTTGGCTTTCGCCTTAGCGTCCGGGTTGGTGTACTGGGTCTCCACCGTTCCCGACAACGATTGCAGCGCGCCTTTGGCCGATTCGGCGAACGGACCCGTCGGCGCCAGGTCGAGGTACTTCTGCAATGCTTCCGTCGTTCCTTCCACCGGCTTCACCGAGCCGTCTTCGCCTACGCTCGCCTTGGACAGGAGGTACATGCCGTACTGAAAGTGCGCGTTGGCGTAGTTCGGGTCCGCCTCGAGGGCGCGCTTGAACGCCTGGCCCGCCTCTTCCTGCTTGCCGGTATTCACGAGCACGGCGCCCAGATTGTAGAAATACTGGCCCGCGCCCGGGGGATTCAACTGGGCCGCCTTCTCGAGCTCCGCGGTCGCTTCCGCCATCTGGCCGGCCCGCGCCAGCGCCAGCGCGTAGTTATTGTGGTACGCGGGATCGTCCGGCTTCAGAGCCATCACCTGTCCGTAGGCTTCGATGCCCTTGTCCAGCGCCGTCTTTTGGTCGGCCCCGGTCACTGAACCTGCCTTATTGATGTAGGAATCCGCCAACTGCGCCCAAACGACATGCTGCTTCGGGTCCAGTTCCGACGCCTTCGCGAAACTCTGGATGGCCACGTCCCACTGCTTGGCCTCCTTGGCCTGCATGCCGGCGTTGAAGGCGTCGTTGAGCTCCTTGTTCTTCTTCATCGACTCGGCGCGCTCCTTCATCTGCTTGTCGAGCGCGGCCTTCTGCTCGGCGCTGAGCCCCTGCGTTTGCTGCTCGGTCAACTGGCCCGCGGCTGCGGCCTGCTGCAAGGCCTGTTGCCTCTTGGCGATGGCTGCCAGATCGAAATTCACCTGGGTGTTCTCACTCAACGTCGTCCGCACGCCCCGCACTTCATCTTTCACCTGGCCGCCGACCTCGCAGCGCACGTTGTACATGCCCAACGGCAAGCCGGCGTGGAAATACCGGCCCTTCTTGTTGGTCTTGACTTTGTAGTTTCCCTTGATGTCCTGCCGTTCAATGAAGATCTGGGCGTTCTGAAGGGGCTTTCCGTCCTCGCCGATGACCTCGCCTTCAATGGCTGATGTCTGCGCCACAGCGACAGGAGGGAAGACATAGAACGACAGAATCGTGGTAGCGGCCGCAAGGACCAAATTACGAGCCAAGCTTGTCATGAAATCGGACCTCCGGATACTGCAATCAACTGTCATTTTCAGCATACTATAAGACGGCCGGAGGGGGCGGCCTGAACACCGGCGGTTGCCGCGGCGCTTTCTGGCGGGTCCTGACTCAGGACTCGCGCCACTGCGGCTGCCCTACGCCATCCCGGTTGACTTCCGGATTCGATGCTCAGATATTCAGATATGATGACAGCGGGAGGAAAGGAATGGATGCAAGCCAAGTTTCGCGCCGGTCGTTCCTGACGAAGACCACGGTGGCCGCGCCCGCGGCTTTCACGATTGTCAAGCCGCATCTTGTGCGGGGCCAGGGAAAGGAGAAACTCAAGGCCGGCCTGGTCGGTTGCGGCGGCCGCGGCTCCCAAGCCGTGGCGGATCTGCTGGCGGGAACGCAGAACGTGGAGCTCACCGCGATGGCCGACGTTTTCGAGGATAGGCTGGAGCGCTCGCTCCGGGAATTGCGCGCGGGCGACATCCGCACGCAGCGTTACGCGGGCGCCGAGGTCATCCGCGACGGCAAGCCGCACCATCTCACCGACGACGAAGTCCGGAACAACGTGGTCAGCGGAATTCAGGTGGATGCCGAGCATCACTTCGTGGGGCAGGACGCCTACAAGAAGCTGCTGGCCAGCGACATCGATATCGTCCTGCTGGCGACGCCGCCGGGCTATCGCCCGATGCATTTCGAGGCCGCCATCGAAGCGAAGAAGCACGTCTTCTGTGAGAAGCCCTTCGGCACCGATCCGGTGGGGGTCCGCCGGTTCATGGCGGCGGCGCGAAAATCCGAGCACCTCGGCCTGACCGTGGTCTCGGGCGCGCAGCGGCGCTTCCAGAAGCCTTACCGGGAGACGTACGAGCGCATTCGCGACGGCGCGATCGGCGAAATCACCGCGGCGTACGCCCGGTGGGTAGGTACGCCGGTGATCCAGCAGAAGGCCCGCGATCCGAAATGGAGCGACGTCGAATTCCAGCACC
>CAYRPT010000116.1:0-9004 GCA_964425895.1 uncultured Solibacteraceae bacterium
CATGCCGGAGCTTGTCAAAGCCAGCCGGCTTCCGCATGATTTCTGGACGATCGACCTCTGCTTCTGGCCCGACGCCTGGGCGGCGACGGAGACATGCAAGAAGGCCGTCGATCGGCTGGTGGAGAAATACGGCTGACCGGCGCAGGGCCGGAGAGAGCGACAGAATTCGGGAGAGAAACCATGGCAAAAGAGCTTCGGGTTGGACTCATCGGATGCGGATTCATGGGCCGGGCGCACTCGAATGCGTACCGGCGGCTGAACAACTTCTTCCCGGTGGAGCACCGGGCCGTGCTTCGCTGCATCTGCGACGTGAACGCCGAGAAGGCCTTGCGGATGGCCTCGGTGTGGGGCTACGACCGCTACGAAACGGACTGGCGCAAGCTGGTCGAAGCGGACGACGTCGACCTGGTCGACATCACGGTTCCCAACCGGCTCCATCGGGACATCGCGATAGCGGCCGCCAAGGCCGGCAAGATGGTGTGCTGTGAGAAACCGCTGGCCATGTCGGTGGCCGAGGGGGAAGAGATGGCGGCGGCGGTGGAGGCCGCGGGCGTCCCGAACATGGTCTGGTTTAATTACCGGCGCGTACCGGCGATCGCCCTTGCCAAACAATTGGTTGACGAGGGCCGCATCGGCCGCCCGTTCCATTACCGGGCCACCTATCTCCAGGATTGGACCATCTCGGCCGATGTGCCGCAAGGCGGCGACGCACTGTGGAGGTTGGACGCCAAGGCCGCCGGATCCGGCGTCACCGGCGACCTGCTGGCTCATTCCATCGACACGGCCATGTGGTTAAACGGGCCGATCACCCGCGTCGTGGCCAAGACCGAAACGTTCATCAAGGAGCGCAAACACGTCGAGACGGGCAAGGTGGAGCCGGTCACCATCGACGACGCGTGTATGTTTCTGGCCGTGTTCGCGAACGGTTCCATCGGCACGTTCGAATCGACGCGCTACGCCCGCGGCCGCAAGAACTACAACACCTTCGAATTGAACGGCGCCGAAGGCAGCGTGGCCTTCGATCTCGAGGAGCCGGAGTATCTCCAGTTCTTCGAGTACACGCAGAAGCAAAGCGGCAAGAAAACCGAGTCGCATCTGACGGGCTGGCGCAAGATCCATACTACGAACTCGGAACACCCCTACATGAAGCACTACTGGGTGCCCGGCACCTGTATCGGCTACGAACATACCTTCCTGAACGCGCTCGCCGATTTTGTGGCCGGGATCGAATCGGGACAGACCACCGTGCCGGACTTCCGCAACGCCCTCCAGACGCAAAGGGTGTGCGAGGCGGTGTTGGAGAGCGCGGCGAACGGCCGGTGGATGGAGACGGGCGCGGAAGCATGATCCGAGGAGGTTGATGATGACCGCAGGTTGCAGGAGGCTTAGAGCGGCTCTGGTTCTCGCCGCTGCCCTTGCCGGATGCTCGGATGGCGGACCGGCGCCGGCAAAACCGATGAACGTGCTGTTCATCACCGCCGACGACCTGGGCCCGATGTTGAGTTCCTACGGCGAGACCCTGATTCGAACGCCCAACCTGGATGCGCTCGCGGCTGGAGGCGTCCGCTTCGAGACTGCCTACGTCGCCCAGGCTTCGTGCAGTCCGTCGCGCAGCGCGATGTTCACCGGGATGTACGTCCATTCCACCGGGCAATACGGGCTCACCAACGGGGGTTTCACCCTGCACGAAGAGCTACGCGATAAGACGATGCCCAACCTGCTCAAGAAGGCGGGATACCGTACGGGCATTATCGGCAAGCTCCACGTGGCGCCGGAGGAAAGCTTTCAGTTTGACTATCGGCCCAAGGTGAACGCGCGAATGGTGCGCGACGTGGCCGGGCTCGCTGACCGGTTTCTGGCCGAAGGCGGCGGACAGCCCTTCTTCCTGATGGTCAACTATTCCGATCCGCATGCTTTCCGCAAGGAGGACGATCCACGGGAGTGGCATTTCCCGCCCCAGGTGGATGGTCTCCCCGAGAGTCCTCTCCCGCCCAGCGAGCAGACGATCTTCGCCGCGCAGCAGACCGACACCGAGGCGCACCGCGAGCGGACGGCCGGCTACTACAACGCCATTGAACGCCTGGACGTCGGCGTGGGTCTGCTGATGGAGGTAATCGAGAAGCGCGGCCTCGCCGACAACACGCTCGTCGTTTTTGTGGGTGATCATGGCCCGCCCTTCGCCCGGGGTAAGACGACTGTCTACGAATTTGGCGTGCGGGTCCCGTTCCTGGTGCGATGGCCCGGCGTCTCGCAGCCGGGACTGGTGAGCAAAGCCATGGTCTCGACGGTTGACATCCTGCCGACCGTTCTCGACGCCATCGACCAGCCAATCCCGGCGAACGTGCAAGGCAAGTCACTCCGCCCCGTGCTCGTGGCCGGCGAGGCGGCGTGGCGCGAGTATCTCACCGCCGAGTTTCATTATCACGGCAGGCGGCCCTTCTACCCCCGCCGGGCGATTCGGGATCAGCGCTACAAACTGATCCACAACCTGCTGGCGGGCAGGGCGAAGCCCTCGACCACCATCGATGCCTGTCCCGGCTACAAGATTGCCCAGGAAGCGCGATACCGGGGCACGCCGGTGGCGAAAGCGTTTGAGACTTTCGGGGACCCGCCGGAGTTTGAGTTGTACGACCTCAGCGAGGACCCCATCGAGTTCCACAACCTGGCGGGCGACCCGGCGCACAGGGAGACGGTGGAACGGCTCCAGCGCGCGCTGCTCGACTGGCGGAAACAAACCAATGATCCGTTCCTCGACCCCGCGTACGTGCAGAAATTCATCGAGTACGCCAGGCCCGAGTAGCGAAGCGCCTCGCCGCTGAGTGTCGCGAACAGCTCCGCCCGCGCTGTAGTATAGTGCGTTCCAAGATGGGTTACCAACCGGCTGTCGCCTTCCTGATTGCGCTTTTGCTTACCGCATGCGGTGCACGCGAGAAAACCACCCAGGCCGACTATCCCTACCAGCCGGTGCCGTTCACCGCGGTGGCCGTCGCCGACCCCTTCTGGACGCCGAAGATCGAGACCAACCGGAAGGTTACCATCCCGGTTTGCTTCCGCAAGTGCGAGGAGACCGGCCGCATTGACAACTTCCTCAAGGCCGGCCGGACGATGGAGGGTGACTTTGCCGGTCTCCGTTACAACGATTCCGATGTCTTCAAGGTGATGGAAGCGGCGGCTTACTCGCTGAGCGTCCATCACGACCCGGAGCTCGATCGGTATCTCGACGGTCTCATCGCCAAAGTGGCCGCGGCTCAGGAACCGGACGGCTATCTCTACACGGGCCGGACCATCGGCCGCGGCGACGACATGGAGCGCATGGGAGGCAGCCGGTGGTCCGCTTTGATCGAGAGCCACGAACTCTACAACGCCGGCCACATGTACGAGGCGGCCGTCGCCCACTTCCAGGCCACCGGGAAGCGCTCCTTCCTCGACATCGCCGTCAAGAACGCGGACCTCATCGCCAAGACGTTCGGGCCGCAGGGTATCCGCGATGTTCCCGGCCACCAGGAGATCGAGATCGGCCTCGTCAAGCTCTATCGCGCCACCGGCAACCGGCGCTACCTCGAACTGGCGCGCTTCTTCGTCGACGAGCGCGGCAACCCTGAACGGCACACAATGGAGACCGAGGGCCGCGGGCGCTGGTACTCGCAAGACCACGAGCCTATCCGGCAGCAGTCCAAGGCTGTCGGACACGCGGTTCGCGCGGGTTACTTCTACGCGGGAGTCACCGATGTGGCGGCGATCACCGGCGATGCGGCCTATCAACCGGCGCTCGATCGCATCTGGCACAGCATCGTCGACCGCCGCATGTATCTGACCGCCGGCATTGGCGCGCACCGCCGCCACGAGGGCTTTGGCGAGGACTACGAGTTGCCGAACGAGTCGGCCTATGCCGAGACCTGCGCCGCCATCGCGAACGCCTTGTGGCAGCATCGCCTGTTTCTCCTTCACGGCGACGGCGCCTACATCGACGTGCTGGAGAGGACGCTCTACAACGGCATCCTCCCCGGCGTTTCGCTGGCCGGCGACACGTTTTTCTACCCCAACCCCTTGGCCGCCGACGGCGTGGAGAAGTTCAACCACGGGTACGCGACGCGCGCGCCGTGGTTTCGTACGTCGTGCTGTCCGGTGAACGTCGCCCGCGTCATGCCATCGGTGCCCGGCTACGTCTACGCCACCCGCGGAGACGACCTCTACATAAACCTTTATATGGCCGGGGAAGCGAAGATCGATCTCTCGGGCGAGACGGTCCGGTTGCGGCAAGCGACCGATTATCCCTGGAACGGCGATGTCGCCATCGAGGTGCAGGCCGCGCCTTCGCGGCCGTTCGCCATCAACGTCCGAATACCCGGGTGGGCGCGCAATCAGCCCGTTCCGAGCGATCTTTACCGCTACGTGGACGGCGAGGCGCTCCCCGTGGAGCTCTCGGTGAACAACGAACCGGTCACCGCGGCGTCCGAGCGCGGCTACGTCCGCATGGAGCGGACCTGGAAGGCAGGCGACCGGATCCACCTGGTGCTGCCGATGCCTGTCCGGCGGGTCGCCGCCCACGAGCAGGTGGAAGCCGCGCGAGCCCGGTGGGCCCTCGAGCGCGGACCCCTGGTCTACTGCGTGGAGGGCGTCGACAACGGCGGCTCAGTGAAACAGATCCGGCTCGATCCCAAGGCCGAGATCACCGTCGAGCACCGTCCGGAGCTGCTGGGCGGTGTCACGGTGCTTAGGTCAGCCGCCTTCACCGCGATTCCTTACTACGCCTGGTCGAACCGCGGGGAAGGACCGATGGCCGTCTGGCTGTCCGAGTGAGCGGAGAGCAGCCGGAAGAAGAGAAGATCCGTCAGGCGAGTGACCCGGTGCGGCGTGGTTGACGTGCCGGCTGGGGAATCGGGTCAAATACCCCGATAGTTTTCACCGCGAACCTTGAGTTCCGGCCCTCCCGGCGCGTCACACCCTCGGCCTGGTTGCGGCGAAGAGCAGGCTCGCGGGAGCCATCCAGGCAAGCCGCGGCGCCCATCCCGTCTCGATCAGCCACCGCAACGCCGCGGCCGCCCGGAAAACGCGCCCGGTGGCTTGGCGGCAGCGTGCGACATAACGGGAAACGGGCTCTCCGTGAGCCGCCGCCGCTCCCGCCAGCCGCCCCGTGATCAACGCGTTGGTCAGCCCGGCGCCGGTGAACGGATCCACGAAGCCGAGTGAATCACCGGCCGGGTAGACGCCGCCGTCCGGCGACGCGCCGTTCCAGCCGGTCACCACCGGCCCCGTCGTCAGCCAGTCCCACTCCCGCGTCAGGGGCTCCACCCGGCGCCGCAGGGGCCCGCACGCCCACACCAGTTCGTCAAAGTCGAAGCCGTACTCGTCCAGTAAAGCTTTCGGCGCGATCCCGCACACGTTGGTGCCCCCGCGCTCCACGGGACTTACACCGACGTAGCAGCCGCGAAAGAAGTACAGCTCGACGGCATCGTCCGCCGGACCACGAAAGTGCGCCTTGAACCCGAACAAGCGGCGCCCGCGATCGTCTCGCGTCTCTCGGCGCCGGCCGGCCGCGTGTACCACCGGCCCGCCGTCCATGACGTCGGCGCGGCCCCGCGCGGCGATGATCTGCGCGCCCCGTTGCCTTGCCGCCTCCAGCAGGACATGATCCAGGGCATATCGGCTCAGCCCGTAGGCCGGCGACCGGAGCCGATGCCGTAGCCGCGCGTCCTTCACGACCACGAGCGCCCGGCGGATCGGCGCGGCCCCGGCCGCTTCGAGGCGACTCCACACCCCAAGATCGTCCGCGGCCTGGGCGAAACCGGGCGAGAGAAACTCTCCGCACACTTTGTGACGGGGAAAGCGGGATGGCTCGAAAAGCGTGACCTGGCTGCCCTCCCGCAGCGCTGCCAGCGCTGCCGCCGAACCGGCGGGACCGCCGCCAACAACCGTTACGCGCCTCATCGCCACGCCACCAGCGACACCCGAAACCACGGCCAGTGCAGCCGCACCCGCGACTGCCGCAGCCCGGCCCCCGACGCCAGACGCCGCAACTCTCCGGGGCGAAACGCCGCCCCCACCGACGCCGGACCGTCGTGGGCGGTCACTTCGTGCCAGCGAAACAGCCATCGCGTCGCCGGCAAGAAGTGATAGGCCAAAGGATGCCGGTACAAGTCCAGTGCAATGAGAGCCCGTTTCGCCAGCGTCCAAAGATCGCGCAAAAGCCGCAGGATTTCGGCGTCAGGGTACTCGTGAAGCAGCAGAGAGCAGAAAACGAAGTCAAAGCCCCGAGGACGAAACGGAAGAGCGAAGGCGTCGGCGGCCAGTTTTGGTTGGGCGGCCGTCCGGAGGTTGCGCAACTGCCGGTCCACTGAGACCACACGCGCCCGCGGAAAACGCGACTGGAAGGCAGCGCCAAGATCCCCGGAAGCGGCCCCCACGTCCAGCAGCGAGAAGCTCTCGGTGCGGCTGGCGTGCTCGGCCAGTAGGCCCGTGGCCACCCGCCGCGCTCCAAGCCACCAGTTGATCCGCTTCAGGTCCCGCAGGTTCGCCGCCGCGCTGTCGTCGTCGGCATAGCGAAGCATTTCCGGCCGGAGGATTCGCCCCCTCTCGCCGTCCGGGGCGCGGCATCCGGTTCCATATGAAACCGGCCTCTCACGACCCCGGCCCAGGGAGCCAGCGCCCCAGCGGTCGCGTTGGTAGGGTTGCACTTACTTCATCATGGCAGGCCGGGACGGGCGGCGGTGTTACAATGTCGGGTTGGCTCTCGCACCTGTCGACCCTCCCGGCGAGAGGCGTGTTCGCCGCCAAACGTCGCGTCCCGGGCCTCTGACCCATTCGATTGACGAGCAGGAATACCGCCACAGGCGAGCGCGGTTGAAGGAGATTCTCCACCAGGAAGGTTTCGACGGCTTTCTGGTGTCGGCGCCCGTCAACATTCGCTACCTGACCGGCTTCACGGGCAGCAGCGCGCTACTCTACCTCGATCCCGGCGCCGAATCCGACGTGTTGCTCACCGACCCCCGCTACGCAATCCAGGCGCGCGAACAAGCCGGTTGCCAGGTTCGCATCCAGCGGGGATCTCCGATGAGCGGACTGCGGAGAATGCTGGCCCGCCGTCGCGTCCGGTCGCTCGCCTTCGAGAGCGCTCGCATCCCCCATTCTGCGTTTCTGGCCTTGGAAAAGACCGCGCCGGGGGGCGTGCTTCTGGTCCGGACCACGGGACTCGTGGAGCGCTTGCGGGCAGTGAAATCGCCCGCCGAGATCGATCGCATCCGCAGTGCCGCCGATACCTGTTGCGCGGCCTTCGCCGAGTCTTTGCGCCAGATCCGGCCCGGAATCCTGGAATGGGAACTGGCCGCCGAGCTCGACCACCGGATGCGGCGCCTTGGCGCCGAGCGGCCGGCCTTCGATACAATCGTCGCCTTCGGACCCCGATCAGCCCTTCCCCACGCCCAGCCGTCCGGCCGGGCTCTCCGGGCCAATGAGCTACTATTGATAGACATGGGTGCGATGCAGGCGGGCTATGCCAGCGATATGACCCGGGTGGTTTGGCGCGGACGGCCCTCGCAACGCGCGCGCCGGCTTCACGGGGCGGTGTTGGAAGCCCAGTTGGCCGCGCTCGATTCGGTTCGGGCCGGACGTCCCGCAGGCGCCGTGGATGCCGTTGCGCGCCGCGTTCTGCGCCGGCACCGGCTGGATGACCGCTTTATCCATTCCACCGGTCACGCGCTGGGCCTGGAAATCCATGAGGCTCCGCGCCTCGGCCGCGGCGACAAGACGCGCCTCGAGGCCGGCATGGTGGTTACGGTCGAGCCCGGTGTTTACATCGAGAACTTCGGAGGAATCCGGATTGAGGATACCGTTGTGGTCACGAACTCCGGCTGCGAGATCCTCACTCCCGCTTCGAAAGAGATGCTCGTGCTTTAGCAGCGTCTTCCGCCTCTGCGACAGCTTCAGTAGGAAGGAATATGACTCTCGACGAGATCAAACAACTGGTTCAGCTTGTCCTCGAAAGCGGCATCGCCGAAATCGAGGTCACGCGGGGCGAGAATAAGGTTCGAATCCGCCGGAGCTCGCCGGCGGCTACGTCCGATATCGTACTTCCTGCGCATCCTGTTTCGTACGCCGGCGCACACCTCTCACATCCCTCGGCCCCACCGTCGTACCAACCTGCTCCACCCCCCTCCGCGCTGCCGGCCGAGATCGCGCCGAAGCCCGAGGCGGCCTCCGCCGCCGAAACCCGGCTGCAATACGTCAAATCACCCATCGTGGGGACATTCTACGAAGCACCCTCGCCCGACTCGCCGCCCTTTGTCCGGGTCGGCGACCACGTCACCGCGGGGCAGGTGCTCTGCATCATCGAATCCATGAAGCTCATGAATGAGATCGAAGCCGAGTTCGCCGGCACCATCACGGGAAAACTGGTGGACAACGCAAAACCCGTTGAATACGGGGAAGCCCTTTTCTCGATCCAGCCGGATTGAAGGCCGCCGCCGAGCCACCCGACCCCATGTTTCGCAAGATCCTCATCGCCAACCGGGGCGAAATCGCCGTGCGCGTCATTTGCGCCTGCAAGGAACTAGGCATACCGACCGTCGCCGTGTACTCCGAGGCCGACCGCGAAAGCCTCCACGTGCGCTTTGCCGACGAGGCCATCTGCATTGGCCCCGCCAAGAGCAGCCTGAGCTACCTGAACGTTCCCTCCATCATCAGCGCCGCGGAAATCACCAACGCCGACGCCATCCACCCAGGGTACGGCTTTCTGAGTGAGAATGCCGGTTTCGCCGAGGTCTGCCAGAGCTCCGGGATCAAGTTCATTGGCCCTCCCCCGGCCGTCACGCGCCTCATGGGTTTCAAGCAGCATGCCCGCGAAGCGATGGAAAAGGCTGGCGTTCCCATTCTGCCCGGGTCGCACGGGATCCTGGCGAGCGCGGAAGAAGCACTCGCGACCGCCGCCCAGATCGGCTACCCCGTTCTGCTCAACGCCGCAGCGGGGGGGGGCGGACGCGGCATGCGGGTCGTTCAGGAGCCCGCCGAG
>CAYRPT010000117.1:0-8955 GCA_964425895.1 uncultured Solibacteraceae bacterium
GATCGCGAGCGGCGTCAGGTCGGCCACCTTTGTCCGGTGAAGTGTCAGGCTCACTAGGGGGCACAGCCGGATGGGCGTGATGTCGGTAACCAGGGTCTCGTTCAGCCAAAGCATCTGGAGGGGCAACCCGCCGAGCGGCGAGAGATCGGAAACCGGCGCGCCAAGCAGGTTCAATTCCACCAGGGCGCTCGCGGAGAGCGGCCCGAGGTCCTTCACTCTGGTGTTGCTCAGGTAGAGCTTCGCCAGCTTGATGCCGCGCAGCGGCTCGAGGTTTTCCACCGGCGTGTCTTCCAGGTACAACTCCACCAGGGGCTGGTCCCGTAGCGGGCTCAGGTCGGCGATACGCGTGCCGCGCAGGTCGAGCACCCGCAGATGCATTCGGCCGAGGGGAGTGAGGTCGGTGATCTTCGAGCCCGTGAGCTGGGCCGAGACGACCTTGCCGAGCTCGATCTGGAACACCGCATCGCCGGTGTATTCCGGGTTCGTCTCGCGAAGGGCGGCGCGGACCTCCTCCGGTGTCCAGTCCGACTTCGGTCCCGTTCCGCCGCCGCAGCCGGCGAGCAACAAGAGGCACGCGCCAACCCGGAAGCCGGACGGAGTTGAGGCTTTCATGAACTCCCCACTGTACCGCAGCGCGGAGAGACCGGCCGCTCTCGTTGGCCTCAGCGGAGCGGCGCACCCGTCGTGGCCGTGCGAAGCGCGCGAAGCGCCTCATTCAAAACCCACCCCTCCCGGAGCCCCCTATAATGGAAAAACCTTCACATGGCGCAGGGTCTTACGGACGAGGTGTTCTTTGCGGCCATCACCGAGCTGAATGCCCGGCTCAAAGCGAGGGAGTTCTCATGCCGCGAGCTGACCACGGCTTTCCTCGACCGGCTGGAGACTCTCGGACCGAAGTACAACGCCTTGGCCTGTTCCCTGCGCAAGAGGGCGCTCAAGAAGGCCGGCGACGTCGATGACGAGATCCGCCGGAAGCGGGACCGCGGTCCCCTGCATGGGGTCCCTTTCGGCACCAAGGATCTGCTGTCCGTATCGGGTTATCCCACCACCTGGGGCGCGAAACCTTACCAGCGGCAGGTTTTTGACGAAGACGCCACGGTCATCCGCAAGCTCGACGGCGCGGGGGCGGTCTGTGTCGGTAAGCTCGCCATGGTCGAGCTTGCCGGCGGCGGGGGGTACAGCTCGGCCGCCGCCTCTTTGCAGGGTCCGGGCCTCAATCCCTGGGATCCCACGAAATGGTCCGGCGGGTCGTCCAGTGGCTCGGGCTCGGCGGTCGCCGCCGGACTGGTCGCCTTCGCCCTGGGCTCGGAGACGTCGGGTTCCATCATCACGCCCGCTGCCTTTTGTGGCGTCACGGGGCTGCGTCCCACCTACGGATATGTCAGCCGCCACGGAGCCATGCCGCTCTCGTGGACCATGGACAAGATCGGCCCCATGTGCCGTTCGGCCGAGGACTGCGGCCTGGTCCTTCAGACGATTTCCGGCGGCGATTGGGAAGATCCCTCTTCGGCCGGCAAGTCCTTCTATTACACGCCGGACTTCGTCCGTGACTTCCGGACGCTCACTCTCGGCTACGCCCCGTCGGATTTCGCCGAGGCGACCGAAGAGTCCGCCCGTCCGGCCTTGCACGCCGCCTTGGAGGCGCTGCTCGCTATGGGGTTCCGGGTGAAGGAGGTCGAACTGCCGGAGTTCCCTTACGGCTCCGTCACCGGCGCCATCATAGACGCCGAAGGCTCGGCGGTCTTCGAGAAACTCATCCGGAGCGGGGAAGTGGACCAGCTTGCCGACGCCGAACAGATCGCGGGCCTCAAGGCGGGCCTTGACATCAGGGCGGCAGACTACCTCAAGGCGATGCGCATTCGGCGGCTGATCCTGAAGGCCTTCCGCGAGATGTTCGTGGACGTCAGCTTTCTGGTCACCCCGTCCCGCATGGGAACCGCTCCCAGCGCCTCGGAGCCCTTCGACCGGCCCGGCGCGCCCGAGCGCCCCAAGCCCGCCTCGCGCGGACTCCGGGACCTCATACCGGCGGGCAACCTGGCCGGGTTGCCCGCGCTCTCGCTGCCGTGCGGCTTCGCCGGCGGGCTGCCGGTGGCCTTGAGCCTGGTGGCGCGCCCCTTCTGGGAGAACACGCTCATCGCCATTGGAAAAGCCTTCCAGCAGCAGACCGACTGGCACCGCCTCCGGCCCCCGGCGCCAGGTCCGGCACGCTGATTTCGGCCCGAGGTGGACGTGATCAAGGATAATGAGGTTGTCTACTCCACCCAGCCGAACTCCCGGAATGTGGATTTCGAGTTTCGGGACCAGGGACCAATGGAGGGACGCCATTTCTACTACGTGCGCGCGCAGCAGGAAGACCGTAGGATCGCCTGGTCGAGCCCGTTCTTCGCCAACTACTGAGGCCGGCGCGCGCCGACAGGAGCGACACATGGAAAACATCGTGAACCGCCGGAATTTCTTCGCGGGTGCGGCCGCCGCGGCCCTGGCCGCCTCGTGGCCGGCGAAAGCCGGCGCCCGCTCCTCCGCGGGCGTGCTGAAGCTCGGGGTTGCCTCGTATTCGCTGCGGAAGTTCTCCCGCTCCGCGGCTATCGCGATGCTGAAGACCCTGCGCGTGGGCTATGTCAGCATCAAGAGCTTTCACTTGCCGTATGAGGGCTCGCCCGCCGAGACCACCGCCGGCGGCAAGGAATTTCGCGACGCCGGCATCGATATCCTGAGCGGCGGCAACATCGATCTTAAGGACCCCGGGACGAACCGCGCCATGTTCGAATACTGCAAGAACGCGGGAATCCCGATGCTGGTCTGCGCTCCGAAACAGGAGACGCTCGACCAGGTCGAAGCGCTGGTCAAGGAGTACAACCTCAGGATCGCCATCCACAACCACGGCCCCGAGGACCGGTTCTTCCCGACGCCGGAGAGCGCGCTGGCGGCGCTCGAGGGCCGCGACGGCCGCATGGGGCTGTGCGTCGACGTCGGCCACAGCACACGCACCGGAGTCAACATCATCGAATCGATCCGGCGCGCCGGCCCGAAGCTGTTTGACGTCCACATCAAAGACCTCGCCGATCTCATGGACAAAGACAGCCAGGTGGAAGTGGGCCGCGGCGCCATGCCGGTGCCGGCCATCTTCAGAGAGCTCATCGCCATGAACTACCAGGGCGGCGTGATGCTCGAGTACGAGATCCACGCCGACGATCCGCTGCCCGGCATGATCGAGTCCGTCGCCTACATGCGCGGCGTCCTCGACGGCCTGGCGGTGTAGACGGCCCAGCGCCCTGCGGGATCTCTTCCAGCTCGCGCCGTCGGACTCCGGGCGGGAAGCCCTCCCGGGTTCCGCGGGGAGCATGCGGCGCGGCGGCCGGGACGGCGGCCCAGATTTTACTTGACAGTCAGTTGCAAATGATTTAACCTGCAACTCAAATGCAACTGATGCGCTGCGCGTGCCTCCTTCTTCTCGGCCTGCCCGCCATGGCCTCCCCCACCGCCACCGAGGTGGACGGCGTCGTGCTCGATCCGGCCGGAGACCCCATCGCCGGCGCCCGGGTCCAGGCCGTTCCGGAGGCCCGTTCGCTGGGAATGGCGGTGGTGTCCGACGGCTCGGGCGGATTCTCCTTCCTGTTGCCGGCGGGCCGTTACCAATTGCGGGTGACCACGGACGGGTTCCGCGCCGAGGTCCGGACCGTGGATGTCGCACCGGGCGCCGTGAAACAGTCAATTGAAATTATCCTGCAACTGGAAGAGCACCGTGAGATTGTGACGATCACCGAATCGGCCGGCTACCAGGCGGTGGCCGCCGTCGCCGTCAAGGCCCCCGTACGCCTGCTCGACACCCCGCAAGCCATTTCCGTCGTCTCGGGAGAGCAGATCCGGGACCAGTCGATGCAGAACATGGCCGACGTTGTGCGCTATATCCCCGGGATCACGATGGCCCAGGGCGAGGGGCACCGGGACGCTCCGGTGATCCGCGGCAACGTCACGACGTCGGACTTCTTCGTGGATGGGTTCCGCGACGACGTGCAGTATCTGCGGGATCTCTACAACGTCGAGCGCGTCGAAGCCGTGAAAGGAGCGAACGCCCTCACCTTCGGGCGCGGCGGCGGCGGCGGGATTCTCAATCGGGTGACCAAGTCGGCGAGCCTGTTTCCGATCCGCGAGATCGCCGCGCAGGCAGGCACGTTCGGCAACCGCCGCTTCACGGCCGACCTGGGCCATTCCCTCCGCAACAAACTCGGCTTGCGCCTCAACGGGATGTACGAAAACTCGAGGAGCTTCCGGCACGACTACCGGCTGGAACGCTACGGCCTATCGCCCTCCCTGCTGTACCAGGCGTCCGCCCACACACAGATCCGCCTCCGCTATGAGCGGTTTGGCAACGATCTGACCACCGATCGCGGAATCCCTTCCTTTCAGGGCCGCCCCTCGCCGGCTCGCCGGTCGACCTTCTTCGGCGATCCCGGCCTCAGCTTCAACAACACCACGGTCAATCTCGGCTCGGCCGCGATCGAGCACCAGCGCGGGGTGTGGAACTTCCGCAACACGACCTTGGCGGGCGACTATGACAAGTTCTACCAGAACATTCTGCCCAGCGCGTTGGACTCCACCGGGACTCTGGTGCGGTTGACCGGGTACAACAGCGGCGCCGTCCGCCGGAACCTCTTCAACCAGATCGACGTCACCGGCACGGTGTTCACCGGCCCGCTCCGCCACACCCTGCTCATGGGCGCCGAGTTCGGCCGCCAGCGTTCGGACAATCTGCGCCACACGGCGTACTTCGCCGGCGGGGCTACGTCGATCCAGGTTCCGTTTGCCGCGCCGAACGTCAGCGTCGACGCCGTGTTCCGGCAAAGCGCCTCCGACGCCGATAACCGCCCCGTGACCCGCATCGCCGCTGCGTTCGTCCAGGACCAGATCGAGGTGAGCCGGCACGTGCAGGTGGTGGCCGGTCTCCGCTACGACCGCTTCGACATGGGCTTCTTAAACCGCCGGAACGACTCCACATTCGGGCGCGCCGACGACCTGGTCTCACCGCGGCTCGGGTTGGTGGTGAAACCGGTGGACCAGGTTTCGTTCTACGGCAGCTATTCGGTCGCTTACCTGCCGAGTTCCGGTGAGCAATTCGCGTCGCTGAAGGCGACCACGCAGACACTGAAGCCCGAGAAGTTCAACAACTACGAGGGCGGAGTGAAATGGGATATCACCCGCCGCCTGGCCTTCACTTCCGCCGTCTACCGGTTGTACCGGACCAACACGACCGCGCCCGATTCGAACGTGGCGGGACGCCTGGTCCAAACGGGAAGCCAGCGCACCAACGGTATCGAGGTGAGTCTGAACGGCTCCGTGACCAGCCGCTGGAGTGTGGTCGGCGGCTACGCCTATCAGGACGCCTTCATTTCGAGCCGGACTACGGCGGCGATGCCGGGACAGAGGGTGGCCATTGTGCCGGAAAACAGCTTCTCTCTGTGGAATCCTGTGCGCTTGCTGCCCCGGCTCAGCGCGGGGTTGGGTGTGATCCACCAGGACGAGATGTTCGCGGGGCTAGACAACACGGTGACTCTGCCCTCGTTCACGCGCGTTGACGCCGCCCTGTTTTACCAGTTGACCGAGCAGGTCCGCCTGCAAGCGAATGCGGAGAACCTGACCAACGCGAACTACTTCCCGACGGCGCACAACAACAACAACATCCTGCCGGGCAGCCCGCTGGCGCTGCGGGTCGGGCTGGTGTTCGGGTTCTAGGGCCGGCCGCCAACCTGGGGAGTGCGCCGTTTGATCGGCGGCGCCGGAACCTGCAATGGTTGGGACTGGCCTGGAGCGGCGCTCCAGGCCCGCTGGTGGCGGAATGCCCCACCAGTGTGTCGGAAAGCTACTTGCGGTCGGGCTTCGGCGACGACGACAACATCGACAAGAACAGCCCGAAGATGAACAATCCCGCGACGAGACCCGAGATCAACATAACCTTCACTCCCCACTCCCCAATGTGGATGATGCAATTCACGTGCCAGCGGTTGCCCTATTTCTAATTGCGCGAAACCAGGTTAAGACGCGTCATCGGAACTCGCAGAAAGCCGACAACGGCGCTGCTCTCCGGCCGCCGCGGCCCGCGGGAACCACCCGGGGCGCGGCAACGTCATTGCCTTAGTGCTGAGCCGGCGCGAGTTCGCTCTTCTCGCAGGGGGCGCAGAGCCGCTATGCGCCCAGGAGCGCCGGGATCCGGAGGAGGTGTGGCGGCAGTACGTCGAATGGAGGAGCGGCCGCCTCACCTCCGGCGTCTCCCACCGCGAGGAGTACCGCGAGCGGCTACTTTCGGAAGGGATGCCGCCCGCGGGGGTGGAAGAACGCCTCCGGGTCATCGACAGCCGCCTTGGGCAAGAGTGGGACGGCCGATGGCCGCGGCGCCGAGGCGACCCCCTCCCGGACGAGACGCTTCTTGAAACACAGCCGAGCGGCTTTCTCGCGGAGGTGGTCAGGGACCTGACGCCCGGGTCGGCACTGGACACCGCCATCGGCTCGGGAATCAACGCTGTCTATCTGGCCCGGCGGGGGTGGAAGGTGACGGCCGTCGATATCTCCGACGTCAGCCTCGCCCTCGTTCGCGAGCGGGCGCGGAGGGCGGGCGTGGCGGTCCAAACCGTCCACTCGAGCCCCGGCGGCTTCTACTACGGACGCGGGGAATGGGATCTGGTGGTGATGCTCTATCCCGCCGCCGGGCTCACCCCCAGCCTCGGCCGGAGGGTCGCTCAAGCACTGCGTCCAGGTGGGCTGGTCGTCTGCGAACATCTCCTGGACACCGGGCCCGCATCCGATCTGTTACTGTTGGCGGCCGAAGGCCGGTTGCGGCCGGGTGAGTCCAGGCGAGCCTTCGGGATGTTGGACATCGTCCGCGATGAGACGGTCACCAAGCATCCCGCTTGGGGGCCGGCGGTCCAGCGGCTGCTGGCGCGCAAACCATGAGCGGAGCCTCATCAAGCGAAACCGGTTCGCGACATCTCCACCCCGTCTCGCTTCGCGAAGAAGCCCTGGCCGGGTTACGTGAAAGGATCGTCGCTTACGCGGCATCCCGGATGCAGAGGTACCTCGCGGAGGACCTTGCCCAGGAGGTGCTGCTGGTGCTTCAAGAACGGTATCCGGGGGTTGGGGCGATCGAAGACCTGCTGCCCCTCAGTTTTCAGATCCTGCGGTTCAAGATGGCGGCGGCACTCCGGAAATCGGTCCGGCGTGGGGAACAGCGCCAGGTTCCGGTGGAGGATCTTCCTCTGGCGGATCCGAATCCGGACCCGGAGGAAGAGACGCGGCGCCGGGAGGACAAAAGGCGGCTGACCAGCGCACTCCTGAAGCTTGAAGGCCGCTGCCGGCGGATCTTTTTGTTGAAGCTGGAGGGCAGGAGCTTTGCTGAGATCCGGGAGATCCTGGGAGCGGCCTCGGTCAACACGGTGTACACGTGGGACTCGCGGTGCCGCCAGAAGCTGCTGAAGTTGCTTGGCGGCCGGTGGGAGGCTGAACGATGAACCGCGACGACATCCGCAAACTCCTGGGGGGCTACGCCACCGGAACGCTGACCGACGAAGAGCGGAAGGAACTGTTTGCGGCCGCGCTGGAAGACCAGGAGCTCTTCAACGCCCTGGCCGACGAAGAGGCGCTGCGGGAGTTGCTCGCCGATTCCGCGTACCGGCGGGAGCTCGCGGCGGCGCTCCGCGAATCATCGCCCGGTGCGCTGGCCGCAATCGCCGCCTGGTGGCGGAGACCGCTTCGGCTCGCGCTGGCCGGCGCGGCCGGAGCTTTGGCCGTGGCTTTGCTGGTTCTGTATCCCGTCCGGGAGGCGCCGCTCGATGTGGCTCTGCACCGGGAAGATGCCGGGGCGAAGCTCGTGGACCACAAGGCGGCGGGGGCCAAACCGGGTGACCGGCCACCGGCGGCGCCTCCCGCGACTTCTCCGGTCAAGGAGAGCGCCAAGGCCCGGGAGCGGGTGCGCGCTCCACAGCCGCAGCGGGCCATGGATCCAGCCGGCGCCGAAGTTGCCGCCGGACCGCCGGAGCGACGGCCGGCCCCGGCCCCGGCTCCGGCGGAGGAGTCGGACGCGGCGCGGTCGCCCGACGCTCGGGCGGCCGGGGACGAGTCACGGGTCCTATCCGCCTCCGTGCGAGCCAAGCAAGCCGCGCCGGTGGAGCAGGCGGGTAAGGATGAAGCTGGGCCTGCCGGGCAGGAGCGCGCCGAGCTTGAGGTCGCGGCCCTGGAGCGGGGCGCAGGCCAGAACGAGGATGCCGGCCGGCAACTTCTGGTGACCGCGTGGCGGCGCCGTGACGTCCCTCCGGCCGCCCCGGGCGCCACGCGCGCAACGCCGGGTTTCGCCGGCGGCATACAGCCAGGGGCGGCGCGGGTCGAGCACCGGAGCTCGGACGAGGGCTTCGAGCCTGTCTCCGCGGGAACTCCGCTGCGGCGGTCGGAGACGGTGCGGCTTCGCGTAACCCCGCCGTCGTCGGGTTACGTGTATCTGATCGAGCGCCGCGAAGGGGCGCCTGCGCGGCTGATCTTCACCGGCGAGGCCGTTGCTGGAGTCGAAATGCCGATCCCTCCGGCGGGTGGGCTGCCGCCCCCGGCCGAACCGGGAAATGTCCGGCTTCAGTTGATATTCTCGAGGGCGCCGCTCGAGCTGTCGAAGCTCGGTGTCTCTGGAGCCTTCCGGCCGGAAGAAGCGCCCGCTAGCGTGGACCTGGTCTTGCGTTACATCGATTAGCCGAACGCCGCGCGCAATTTCCTTCAGCCGGGAGGGAGGCGTTAACATCTAATTGGCAGAGTAAGTCTTGGAGGTGATGCAAGTCGGCTCCCGTGCGGAGGAAAAAAAGCTAGAACCGGCGGCGCAATGGACGTCGCGCGGCGTCTCTCACCCCGGCCGCACCTCGGGCTCGCCCGGCCTTCAACACTACCGCTATGTGGCCGGTACGGCGCTTCGGCTGGCCTTGGATT
>CAYRPT010000118.1:0-8953 GCA_964425895.1 uncultured Solibacteraceae bacterium
TCGGAGATGCTGACGACCGCTTCATCAACACGTCCAAGAGCAGCCAGAACCAGGCGATCTTCGTCACCCTCGAAGCGATGGCCGCGCAAGCCTACCGCACGGTTGACTTCGAGTACTCCCGCCGATGCCTGGCCGCGGCGCGCCGGTGCTGGGAAGGGGCCGAGCGGTCTCCCGCCGCGAGGGCGTTGGGCTGGTGGACGCTCGCCGCCATCGAGCTGTTTCGGGCGACCGGCGAGGCGGCGTTCCGGGATGCCGCTCTCCGCGCCGGAAGCGAACTGCTGTCTCTCCAGGAGATGGCGCACGTCGGATCGCAGGGGTCCATCCGGGGATTCTGGCGTACCTCGCCCTCGGATCCTTCTCCCTACGCCGACGCCGTCTATTCGGCGTTCCCGCCGCTGGCGCTGCTGGAGCTCGCCCGGGCGTTTCCTGACGACCCCGGCCGCCGGCGCTGGCTGGATGCGGTGCGGGTCCACCTCGACGAGTACGTAACCCCCATGAGCGAACGTTCTGTCTACCGGATCGTTCCGTTCGGCGTGTTCCTCGGATCGCCGACGCCCGAGCATTACCGGCCGTTCGCGGGGCAGCTCACCTACCGCTACTTCCACCCGGTGCGGAAGCAGTTCTGGTGGCTGGGGATGACATCCCACCTGGAATGCTACGCCTTGTTGCTCGCGCGGGCGGCACAAGCCTTCGAGCAGGACGCCTATCGCCATCTTGCCTACCGGCAACTCGAATGGGTGATGGGGGCCAACCCGTTCGGGGCGTGCCTGATGACCGGCGAGGGCATGCGGAACCCTTACCCGCACTCGCGCTATGCCGGCCTGATCGTCGGCGGACTGATGAACGGCATCGCAGGCAACACCGAAGACGCGCCGGTGCTGGACATGGAGTACGGTTTCGACTGGCGGACGACGGAGTACTGGAGTCCGCACAACGCCTTCTACATCTGGGCGAATTCGGTGTTGGAGCAGGGGTAGAAAATCGAACCGCTCTGCCAGCACCCCTTGCCGGGTTCAGCCTACTTTCCGAACGTTGACGCCGGGATTCTGGGATTGCAGACCGGCCAGGGCGAGAACGAGATGACGCGCTGCTGGCGGTCCACGTAGAGCCACACTTCCTCGCCCGAGGGGTAGCGCAGCGTGCGGATGATGCCCTCCGCGCAGGAGCGCGTGCGCTCTTCGCTCACCCCGGCTAAATCACCGTAGCGCGCGTGCGCGCCCCAGTCTTCCAGGAACTTCGCGTAAGGATATTGCGGGCAGGGTGTTTGCTCGGTGCAGCCCCACAGGGCGTACGCCGCCTCATAGTCCTGTGCTTCGAGAAGGGAGAGAAACTGGTCCAGCCGCCGCTCCTCGCGATAATCGCGGAACTGGAAGTACAGGATGGCGCCGAACGAGATGGCGAACACGGCAACGATCGCCAGGCGCTTGAGAATCCTCTCGCGGCGCTCGTCGGCAACCCCGTATTCATCAAGATAGCCGGACATCGGCCACCTGCCGGCTACTTCACCGGATACGCCTTGTCGTAGGCTTCTGCTACTTCCTTCGTGATATCGAGCGCGGCTTTCACGAAGAGCGTGTTGGAGGCGTCCAGCACTACGTCGTAGCCCTTCTCCTGGGCCAGTTTCTGGATGACCTCGGTCATTTCCCGCCCCACCTGGGCCAAGACGTCGTTCCGCCGGTTGTTTACGTCGCTCTCGAGATCCTCCGTCTTGCGCTGGAGATCTCGCTGCTTCCGCTGGCCCTCCACCTGCAAATCGCGCTCGGCCTGGGGCGTAAGCTTGCCGGCCATCTTCTGGAGCTGCTCCTGAATCCCCTGCAATTCCTGCTGGAGCTTCTGGATCTCCTCCTGGCGCGGCTTGAACTCGGCCTCCATCTTCGTCTGGGTGGCCTGGATCTTGGCCGTCGCCAGGATCGCGGCCTGGGTATTCACCACGGCGAGGCCCTGCGCAAGGGCGGCCGGCGCCAGCGCGAATCCGCAGACAGCCACCGGGATCCACAGGCGGAACTGATTGATTCGTAACATCAAAACTTGACTCCTCAGAATTACTTCCATCAATGTAACACACGCCGTGCCAGGGGTTCGCCTGGGTGAGGCCGCAATCTGAGGAGTCCTTCGGCGGTTCCGCCGCCGGCCGAACCCGCGGCCCGCGTAACCGGGCAACCGCGGATCACTGCGCCCAGGTCAGGTGAACGCCGGTGGTGAACAGGATGTCATTCTTCTGGTTGCCGAGGATCGGATTGGAGAGAAAGCGGTCGCTGACCGTCACGCCCAGCGAGAGCAGGTTGGTCAGCTTGAAGTCCGCGCCGGCGTCGAAGTTGAAGCGATACTCTCCCGTCGTGCTGAGGTTGGGATACGCGGTGAAAGCCTGGAAAAGGTTGAGACGGCTGTTGAGCTTGTGCGTTGACTCCTCACCGAACTGGACTTCGGCGGAGTCCCTCGTGAGGCCGGTTGAGAACTGCTCGCGGTTCCAGTTGCCGCCGGCGCTGAAGTCGAAGGTATGTCGGTCATTACGAAGGATATGCCAGCCGAGACCGCCTCCGAGGACGCTCCGGAGGTCCAGATCCTGGAACTCGTCGAAATCGAAGTTGGCCGCGCCAAAGGCGAACAGTTTCTTGGTGATGTCGCGGTCATAGCGAGCGCGGCCGCTCACCCGGTTCGCGGTTGTCCCAAAAGGTTCCGTCGTACGCTGCGTGGAGTAGATCTGGGCGAAACCGAGAACGGTCTTGTCGAAGCCGGTGGCCCGGACGAGTTCCAGACCGGTCGAGAACGTGGTGGTTTCCGCGTTTCCTTGCGCGGTGGCCAAGCCGAGATCGGCCGTCAGAACCCAGAAATCCATCCAGCCCGGGTCGGTGAGGCGTCGCTGCTCGCGTTCGTAGGCGCGCTGGTTGTCAGCGTCGCGAACCGCCGCCAGCAAGGCCAACGGCTGGACGACAGCCGGCCGGTTCTCCGGAGTCACGCGGACGTCGCGATTCTCGGTGGCGACGGTTCCGACGACCGTCTCGCCGCTCTCAAAGGTGACGCTCAGAGGCTTATCCGTCGTAACGGAAACGACTCCCTTGCGGTCGATGGCGACTTCGCCCAGGAACTCGGTCTTGACAACCAGTTTGCCTCCGGTGGTGTTCACAATGGCGCCGGATACGCGATCGCCGTTGCTCAGCAGGACCGTGTCGCCGAAGGCCCAGGGAGCCGGAAGGCAAGACAGCGCAACGAGGATCACGGTTCGTTTGAGGATCACGGTTCGTTTCGTCATAGGTCTCGAGTACGGGACGCGGCAGCGCCAGCGACAGACATCGCAATCTTGCGAGGCCTCCTTTCTGGCGTGCGCTTCCCCTTCTTGGTAAAGATGTTCGACGCTCCGGAACGTTGCATCAGTTGCATTGGCTATCGGGGGGGGCTGACAGGTCCAGCGTGAAATTTTATTGATACAAAAAGACCGTAAAATAGTATATTGGGAATCGTAGGGGGCAAGAGGAGCCCCGGACGCACGCGGTCCGGCCGACGCGCCTCGCGAAAGGAAGGACGCCATGCCTGTGGCATCCCGCCCCTCTCCCCACCCGGGGAAGCGGACGGCCGGAACGGCCGTCAGTCAGCCCCTCGAATTCGCTCCCGTAGTTCTCCCGGAATCCGGTTTGGCCAGCCTGACGGCAGAGTTGCTGCGCCGCGGCCACGCAGCGATCGGACCGGTGGTACGCGACGGCGCAGTCGTGTTGAGGCTCTTAGACAACCCCGAGGAACTCGCCCTCGGCATGCGCGTCAACCAGGAAGCCGGCAAGTACCTTCTGGATGCCAGCGCCGGTCCCGTGTTCCCTGGCGACGGTCCGGCCGCTAACAGCGCCAAGCCATTCTTTCACCCGGCGGAGATCCGGCTGTTCTCGGCGGTGAAACAAGACCGGGAGATCCGGGTTACGGCCGAGGATTCGCCGGCCGCGAAGTTGGCGCTGATCGGGCTGCGCCCGTGCGACCTGGCGGCGGTTCTCCGCCAGGATCAGATCTTTCTCGAAACGCCCTTCGACGACGGTGTGTACAGGAAGCGGCGCGAGCACGCCCTCCTGATCGTGTTTCAATGCACTCAGCCGGCCGCCACCTGCTTCTGTGCCTCGATGGGAACAGGGCCGAGGGCCGAATCCGGCTTCGACGTCGCGCTTACCCCCGTCGAGGAAGCCGGAGAGATCGTGCTGCTCGCCGAAGCGGGCACCCCGAAAGGCGCCGAACTGCTCGCGGCGCTGCCCTCCAGACCGGCTGGAGCCCAGATTGTCCAGGACGTGAGAGCCGCCGCCGGCGTGGCCGCCCTGCGAATGAAACGGCAAGTGAACCGCGACGGTCTGCGGGATGCACTGTACGCGGCGTTCGACAGCCCCCATTGGGACGAAGTGGCTGTCCGATGCCTCGCTTGCGGCAACTGCACAAGCGTTTGTCCGACCTGCTTCTGCACCACCGTCGAAGAAAGCAGCAGTCTCGACGGAAGGCGGGCGGAGCGCTACCGGCGGTGGGATTCGTGTTTTACGCAAAGCTTCTCTTATATCCACGGCGGTAGCGTGCGCCTGTCGGCGAAGGCGCGCTATCGTCAGTGGCTCACGCACAAGTTCGCCTACTGGCAGGACCAGTTCGGGCAAACGGGGTGTGTCGGCTGCGGCCGCTGCATCACTTGGTGTCCCGCTGGAATCGACGTTACCGCCGAGATCGCGGCGCTGCGGCGTGCGGTGGCTCCCGCCGAGAGTCCGACAGACCGATAAGGGAGGGTTCCCAATGATCAAAAGCAAGTCTTTGGTTGACTACCTCAAGGAGCATGCTTTTCTGGCCGGATTCCGGCCGGAGCATATCGATCGGCTGGCTGCGATGGCCCATGAGGTCCAGTTTGAGAGAAACCAGGTCCTCTTCCGGGAGGGCGACGAATCAAGCCTCTTTTATCTTATCCTGCACGGCAAGGTGGCCCTGGAGGCTACGGCGACCGGACGGACCATCCGGATCCAGACGTTGCACGAAGGCGAGGAGGCGGGATGGTCGTCGGTCGTGGCCAGCAAGGGAAAGCACTTCCAGGCCCGTGCTCTCACGAACGTGAGGGCGCTGGCGTTCGATGGCGCTCGGCTCCGCGAGGAATGCGATGCCGACTGCGGCTTCGGGTACGCGATGATGCGGCGCCTGTTGCACGTTGTGTCGGGACGACTTGAGGCGCTCCGGCTCCAACTGATCGACATGTGCGGTCCGGAGGCGCAGAAGACGGTATGAGCGCGGCGGCGATCGAAAATGCGACAGCCATACTGCCCTCGCTGGCGCTGGTGACCGGGGTGGAGAAGGAGACTCACGACACCTTTACGCTCACCCTTGCACCGCAGAACGGCGGCCGAACCTTCGCCCCAGGGCAGTTCAGCATGCTTTACGTTTTCGGCGTGGGGGAACTGCCGATCTCGATCAGCGGCGACCCAGCCGACAAGGACAAGCTCACCTATACTGTCCGTTCCGTGGGCAAAGCGACGCATGCGCTGGTAACGCGCGAACTGGGCGACGCCGTCGGCGGCCCCGGGGCGGACGGGACAGCCAGGGCGCGTAACGCTGCCCCCCGGCCCCCAGTCGTGTTAGTAGCCGGGGGGGTGGGGCTGGCGCCGCTGCGTCCGGCCATCTACAGCATCCTTCGTCATCGCGGGGACTACGGGCGCGTCGTCGTCTTGTACGGCGCCCGCAATCCGAAGGATCTCCTGTTCCGCAAACAGCTCTCGGCCTGGAACTATGTGCCCGATACGCAGGTAATGACAACGGTGGACTATGGCGGGCTGAGCTGGCGCGGGAATGTCGGTGTGGTGACCACCTTGTTCCGCCACCTTCGCCTCCAGCCCCAGCATACGGTGGCCATGGTGTGCGGACCGGAGATCATGATGCGCTACGTGGCCCGCGAACTGCGAGCTCGCGGCTTCGGCGAGGACGACGTTTACCTGTCGATGGAGCGCAATATGAAGTGCGCCATCGGTCTGTGCGGGCACTGCCAGATCGGTCCGTTCTTTGTCTGCAAGGACGGGCCGATCTTCCGATTCAGCCGGATGAAGACATGGATGGATCGCTATGAGCTCTGAGAACGGGCGTAAGCCTCGCATTGGCGTGTTTAAGCTGGCATCCTGCGACGGCTGCCAACTAAGCCTGCTCGACGTGGAAGAGGAGCTGATGGCGGTGGTGGAAGCGGTGGAACTTGCATATTTCCCGGAGGCGTCCCGGCGGATGCTGCCGGGCCCGTACGACATCGGCCTCGTCGAAGGATCGGTGACGACCCACCACGATGCCACCCGCATTCAGCAGATCCGCCGGCAGTGCCGGAAGCTGGTGGCGATCGGCGCATGCGCCACGGCCGGCGGTATCCAGGCGTTGCGCAACTGGCGCGAGGTGGACCAGTTGGTGCACTATGTCTATCCCACGCCGGCCTATATCGATACGCTGCGGACTTCCTCCCCCATCGCCGAACACGTTCCGGTCGACTTTGAGCTGCGTGGCTGCCCTATCAACAAGCGCCACCTGATCGAGTTACTCAGCGCGGTGATTGTGGGACGGAAGCCGAATATCCCGACTCACAGCCTGTGCATCGAGTGCAAGAGGCAAGGGTTGGTGTGCGTCGCGGTGGCCCGGGGCGCGCCGTGTCTGGGGCCGGTCACACAGGCCGGCTGCGGCGCCATTTGTCCCGCTTTCGGCCGCGGCTGTTACGGCTGCTTCGGTCCGATGGAAGCCCCAAACTCGGAGGCCATGGCCGATCTGCTGCGGGCGGCCGGACACGACCGGGACGACGTCGTCCGGCGGTTCCGGACGTTCAACGCCTGGGCATGGCAGTTCCGCCAAGCAACGGAGGAAAGGGAGAAGCCATGATTCCGCCGGCACCCACGAGAAAGAGCTCCACCACGATCAAGGTGGATTTGCTCGCCCGCGTAGAGGGCGAGGGCGGATTGCAGATCAAGGTGAAAGGGAACCGCGTCACCGACGTCAAGCTCAAGATCTTCGAGCCGCCCCGGCTATTCGAAGGGTTTCTCCGGGGACGCCACTACACCGAGGTTCCCGACATCACGGCGCGCATCTGCGGCATCTGCCCGATCGCCTACCAGATGAGTTCGGTGCAGGCGCTGGAGGGGGCGCTCGGCGTCGAGGTGGATCCTATGGTCCGCCTGCTCCGGCGGCTCTTCTACTGCGGGGAATGGATTGAGAGCCACGCGCTTCATGTGTTCCTGCTGCATGCGCCGGACTTCCTGGGCTATGAGGACGGCTTCGCCATGGCGCGCGACCACGCCGGAATCGTCGGCAAGGCGCTCGAGCTCAAGAAGGCCGGCAACGACCTCGTGGCGCTCATCGGAGGACGGGAGATCCATCCGGTTTCGACAGCCGTCGGCGGTTTCACCAGGGCACCCTCGCGGAAGGCTTTCAACTCTGTGCGGGACCGGCTGTCCCGCTGTTTGGAGACCGCGCTCGAGGCCGTGCGCTGGACAGCGAGCCTGGACTTCCCCGACTTCGACCAGGACTACGAATTCGTGTCCCTGTCGCATCCGGAACAGTACCCGATGAACGAGGGCCGCGTCGTATCGAACAAGGGCCTGGAGATCGATGTGGCTGAGTTTGAAGATCGGGTGGTCGAGCAGCACGTCAAACACTCCACGTCGCTCCATGCCCGGATCCGGGAGCGGAACGCCTACCTGGTGGGGCCGCTGGCGCGGTTCAACTTGAACCGCGAGAAGCTGACGCCGGCGGCGCGCGAGGCCGCCGAAAGGAGCGGACTGCCGGCGCCCTGCCGCAACCCGTTCCAGAGCATCGTGGTGCGCGCCATTGAGATGGTGTTCGCTTGCGAGGAGGCGCTACGTATCATCGACTCCTACCAGCCTCCCGCGGCGCCGCTCGCGCCGGTGATTGTCCGGGCCGCGACCGGGCAGGGGGCCACCGAGGCGCCGCGCGGACTGCTCTACCACCGTTACAGCGTGGACGACAGGGGGATCGTCCTGTCAGCGCGTATCGTGCCGCCAACGTCACAGAATCTGAAACAGATGGAAGAAGACCTCTGGCGGCTGGTGCCGACGATCGTCGACGAACCGTTGGACCGGCTTACCTGGCGGTGCGAGCAGGCTATACGTAACTACGACCCGTGCATTTCTTGCTCGTGCCATTTCCTGAGAGTCGATTGCGAGCGTGAAGCTGGCTCCGAGACGGAGGGTGCCGCGGGCGGACCCGGGGTGGCCCGGCATTCCACGGGAGTTCCTTCCAATGCCGCGCGCGAGTGAAGGCGCTGGCGCCTTGGTCATCGGTTGCGGCAACCGGGAGCGGGGCGACGACGCGGCTGGACTGGCCGTTGCCGCAGGCCTTCGAGCGCTTGGCATCGACACGATCGAGCATAGCGGCGACGGCGCGGCGCTCCTCGATCTTTGGCAGATGGCCTCCGACGTCATCCTGGTGGACGCGGTCCGTGCCGCGGGCGAAGCCGGAGCCATCCAGGTCTGGGGGGTGGACAACGTGCCCCTCGACCGCCAGTTCTTCGCGTCGTCCACCCATCACTTCGGCGTGGCCGAGGCCATCCGCCTGGCGCGGGCGCTCCATCGCCTTCCGGAAACGTTGCGGATCTTCGGGATCACGGCCGGAACGGTTTCGCCGGGAGCCGGGATGACCCCGGAAGTGGCCGCGGCGGTCCAGGAAGTGATCCACCGGGTCGCCGCCGAGTTCCGCGCGGCTCGAAGCGTACCCGCCCTGCGCTTCACCGGATTGGAGCCGAGGCCGGAACGGTGAATGCCCTTGCCTGGTTTCCGTGTCGAACAGAACAAGTTGTTTTGTTTCTATAGCTTGAGGGTGAGTCCCAAGTGCGGCTGTGAATCGACGGACTCGTGCGCCGGTGCGACTCGGATCAAAGTGAATCAACTCGTTCATTCTTGACTACTTACGGAAGATACTTTTTTGGAAATTTTGATATTCGGGCTTGATTTGCTTGAATAGAAGTGCTACTATA
>CAYRPT010000119.1:0-6922 GCA_964425895.1 uncultured Solibacteraceae bacterium
CCGCATGAAGACCGGCGCCATGCTGGTGAACTGCGCCCGCGCCGGGGTGATCGATCAACCAAACGGCCACGGGCGCGGCGGCAGCCGCCACAATCGACCCGGCGGAGACGTGCCGGGAAACGGCGGCGGTCACGAAAAACACAGGGGCAAGAGCCAACGTTGGAAGCGGCGCCAAACACAGGAGCGCTCCGGCGGCGGTGGCGAAGCCCTTTCCGCCGCGGAATCCGAGGAAAGCGTTCCAGGTATTGCCGAGCACCGCGGCAAGGGCGGCGAAGCCAGGCCAGGGCCCCCCGCCTCCCGCGGCGTGCGCCGCAAGCCAGACCGCGAGGAATCCTTTGGCGGCGTCGATGGCAAGCACAACCACCCCCAGTGGGAGTCCTGCCAGCCGGGAGACGTTCGTCGCGCCGATGTTCCCGCTGCCAAATTCGCGGATGTCGGAGCCGCGAAACAGCTTGACGAGCATGTAGCCGGTCGGTATTGCTCCGATCAGGTAGGCGGCCGGGATTGTCCAGAGTGCGGTCATCGGTGCGGGCTCCGCATGCCCGGAGAGCGGTCGGCGCGTCCGTTAGCCGTCATGATCCCCGGTCTTCCTGAGGTGGAACTCGTCCAGGCTGGTGTAGACCGACCCGTGAGGGGTCAAATGACTTTCATAGAGGTGGAACCTGTCGGCAGTGAACCCACCGAAATCCGCGACCGGCATTGTTGCGATCATACGCTTCAGCGGTTCGAGATTGGCCGGACCCTTAATCCGGGCCAGCGTCAGGTGGGGCGACAGTTTGCGCCCTTCCCTGGCGATTCCCAACGGGGCGAGCCGGGACTCGATCTCCTCGGCCAGCCGATAAAGCCCCGGCCCGGCCTCGACTCCGGCCCAGAAGACCCGCGGCGCGCGGTCGTTAGGGAACCAGCCCAGGCCGCGCACGGTGATCTCGATCTCACCGGGCGGCGGCACCGCGGCCAAAGCCGCCTGGACCTCCTCCAGCCGCTCCTCCTCCCAGTCTCCGATGAACTTCGTGGTGATGTGCAGGTTCTTCGCCGTGCTCCATCGGAAGTCGGCCGCGGGCCGGAGCGTGCGCAGCAGTTTCTCAATGTTGCCCACGACCCTTGGGGGCAGGGCGATACCAGTGAACAGACGCATACGTCAGACTTTCTCATTCTCGAATTCGCGCGGGCCGGACGGCAAGCCCGATCCGCGCCGGGCTGTTCCTTTGCGCCCCGGCCGGAGGCTACGCTGGTGTCAAGATGAAGACCGCCTGGGACGACCCGGTGCCGCTCCGCGATCTCACGCGGTCTTCCGCGATTCTTCCCCGAGCCTTCTACGAGCGGCCGACAGTAGAGGTGGCCCGTGCCCTTCTCGGGACAATCCTCGTGCATCGTGAGACCGCGGGGAGGATCGTAGAGGTCGAGGCATATCTGGGAACGCGAGATGGAGCCGCCCACGCCTCCCGCGGTGTGACCGAACGGACGCGGGTGATTTTCGGCCCGCCGGGCCATGTCTATGTATTTCTCGTTTACGGCATGTACGAATGCCTCAATGTCGTGGCCGAGCCGGAGGGTCACCCGGGGTGCGTGCTCGTCCGCGCGCTGGAGCCACTGGCCGGCATCGAGATCATGCGGGTACGCCGCCCCGGGGCACGGCATCTCCGGGATCTGGCGTCCGGTCCGGGCAAACTGACGCTGGCCCTGGGCATCAGCCGCCGCCACTGCGGCTGCGATCTCACCCGCGGACCGATCGTGATTCGCAATTTGCTTCGGCCCGAGCCGGTCGAAATAGAAGTCTCGCGGCGAATCGGCGTCCGGCAGTGCGCCGACTGGCCGCTGAGGTTTACTGTGGCCGGGAGCGCCTATGTGAGCCGGACGGGCTAGTGGGCGCTTGCGGCGCCGGGCCGGGGAGGGACGGTGCGACGATTCCCGCCGGGCTCACTCCTTCATGCCGTGACCGTCTCCGTTTGCGGGAAACTCCATTCCCGCCGCCATCGCCGCAGCATCACTCCAGCGGAATCCGGCCTTATGTTCCAGACTCCCGCTGTGGCTGCCTCTCGGCGGATGAAACCAGGGCAACGCCCGGCGTGAAGCCGGCGTCGGGGCACACATCACACCATGTCTGGCGGTCGCACTCGGGCAGCCGGCACCCTACCGTCCCGATCAACTCCAGGTACAGGCGGGCGAGTTTGTCCCGCTGGCGGCCACGAAGCAAAACGAGATCGCCTGGACGCAGCGCTGCGCGAAGCCAGGCGGCGGCCTGGAACAGGTCGTCGAAGGCGCGCGCCGCATCGGGGTGCATTCCGTAGCGCACCGCGGCCGCGGCGCCGGTGCGGGCATGGGAACCGAGAAACACGGCCATGTCGCAGTGGCCGGCGGCAAACCGCGCGAACTTCTTGTAGCGCGCGGCGGGACCGCCCGCGCTGTGATCGGTCGCGTCACTGGTGACGAGGATCCGGCGTTCGGCGCGAGCCTGGCGCAAGACCTCGGACGAAGCCTGCCAGGCCTGCATGGTGCCGTTGTACTCGTCGCGGAGAAGAACCGCTCCCGAGGGTAACTGCACCGGCTGGAGGCGCGCGGTGAACGGTTCGTATTCCTCGAACCGGCGGAGGACGGCATCGCGCGGCGCGCCGCAGACGCCCGCAACCGCCAGCGCGGCGAGCACGCTGGCTTCCCAATGAGTGCCCACCAGGCGAGTCCGGAGAGTCGCCGGCCGCCCGTTCCAGTCGACCTCCAGCGTCAGGCGCTCTGGCCACGCCGAGGAGGCGCTCCGTCGCCGGGCGACCGACTCGGGGTGGCTGCCGAACCAGACGACCGGCGCCGGCGAAAGCGCGGCGGCGGCCATGACATGCGGATCGTCGCTATTGAGTACGGCAACACCATCCGCCGGAAGGCGCCGCAGTGCCCAGGCCTTTTCGCCGGCGACGTTCTCCAACGTGCGGAACGTCTGGAGATGAGCCTTGCCCACGCGGAGAAAGACGGTGATGCGGGGGCGGATCACGCTCACCGCGGCTCGCACGGCGCCATGGGCCGCCGTGCCGATTTCCACGACGGAGTAGCGGTGCCAGGGGCGGGTTTTGAGGACAGCCCAGCATACGCCGCGCGGGCCGTTCCAGTTGCCCGTCGTGGCGGCGGTGGGGGCGTTCAAAGAAAGAGCGGCGGCAATAAGATCCTTGGCGGTGGTCTTTCCGAAGCTTCCGGTGATGGCGATGAAAGTCGTCCGCCACAAGAGCCGCCGCCAGAGCGCGGCGGCGGCGCGCAGGGTTCCAAGACGGAGCCGCTCAGCGGTCTCCGCGGCGAGGTTACGGATCCGGCAAACCAATGAGAGCCGCAACCGGCATTGTCGCATGGGCCGTGACCCGGCCGGACCGGATGTGCGGCGCGCGGCGCTCCTCGCGGCTGGCTGCCGGAAAGGCGGCGGTCACTTCACCGGTTTCTTGGGAATTTCGGGCCAGTTCCGGTCGGCGCTGGCAATGGCGCCGGCTACATCCTTTTCAAACTTCCCCTTGGCGAAGCGGTGATTCAGGTAGAGCTTGCCGTCGACAATTCTCCACGCGGCGGGCGAGATGTCGGCGGTATGTCCCTTGCTCACGGCGTACGCGCAGTAGCCCCCATACTGGGGAGCGTACCGCGCCGGGTCGGCCGCGAAGAGGTCGCGGTTCCCGGCGCTCGAGAAACGCCACACGGCGCCCTGCCACCGGTGCTCGAATTCGGGGCGGCCCTTCACCGGTTCGCCCACGGTGAAATACGCCACCGGATCATGCCCTTTGAGCGCCACCCCTTGCGAGTTCCTGTTGATCGGATCGACCGCGTCCGCGGCCGCCGCGCTCAGCGCCAGCCACCACGGCGCCGCCAGAAGTACCGTGCGGTATCGCATCGTAAGCCCCTCCCGTTCTGTAGGGAATTCGCAGCGGCCCGGGCGGAAGTTATGGGGGCGGCCGGCGAAAGGGGGTGGCTGCGCGGCGCGCTTTGCGCGGACTCGAAAGAAGCGGCGGGCGCCCGCACCGCGAGAAAAGTACTATTGAATTTAGAACCTGTTTAGCTGAGAATTCTTGCGCGATGCGGCGGTTTCCGGTAGCCTGTGGGAGGCGTGAACTCGGGTCGCTTGAGACCGGGGGAACACCCCTCCGTTGCCCTTTTCACTCCTGGTCGAACACGACGTCAACGGGAATGCCGGCCGCGGCCACGCGGTCGAGATCCGATTGGAGCTCCGGGCGGATCGCGCCGAGCTCCTGAATCAGCTTGGCGGCGCCGGTGTGGTCGCCGTCGCCTTGGAGGCGCAGGATCATCTCGCTGAGGCTCGCGGCGGCGGCGCGCGTCTTCTCGATGTCCACGCGGTACGTCCCGGCGGACGGATCGCGCGCCACGGCGCCCTGGCTCAGGAAGTAATTGAATCGTACGAGGTTGGCGACCCCGTGCGCGCTGGAGGCCCCGAACCGGATGGATCGGAAGATGCTGGCGACAAAGGTCACGCAGGCGTCCGTCAGGTCGGCGTCCAGCTCGCCCCGCTCGTGCAGCCGGGTCATCAGCCAGAGGCCGAGGATGTCGGCCTTGCCCTCCTCGATCGCCGATGCGGTTTCCTTGAGAGCCTGCCGCACCGTGCCCTTTCCGCTGATCGTGTTCTTGATCCCCAGACCGTGCGCCACTTCGTGGAACATCGTCTCGGCGAAGAAGGCGTCGAAGGTGACGTGCGGCCGCTGGTCTTCGGCGATCAGCAGTTCCGCCATCGGGGCCAGGATACGGTCGAACTTCGCTCGCATCGCGTTCTTGAGCTGGAGCCGGCGTGTTCCCTTTTGAAGTTGCACCTCCTCGTCGTTGGGCAGGTTGATGGCGATCGTCTTGGACCCGGCGTTGCAGTCGCCGGCGTAGTAGATGACATCGTAGGCGCCGAGGTCGGCGTCCGCGCCGGGCGTCTCCTTTTTGTATTCCGCCGGGACCGGCAGGCCCCGCTGAAGCTCCGGCAGAACGGCGGCATAGCGGGCGAGGCGCCGGCTCCACTCCTTGTCCTTCACCAGGACGTAGGCCTCATAGGTGGCCTTGTAGCCGAACAGTTTGTCTTCGTACGTCTCGATCGGGCCGATCACGACGTCGATGGAGTTGTCCTTCATGTCCATCCAGGCGAGATCGCTCGGCTGGTAGTCGTCGCTGAGGAGTGCGCCGGCGCGCAGCTCCAGGTAGCGTTTCAGGCCGGGGTCGTCCGCGAGCGCCGCGGCCTGGCGCAGCTTGTCCGCGGCGGGCTGGAGGAGGAGCGAGTACGCCTGGTGATACGGACGCGCCACCAATTGTCCGGAGGCGTCGCGGCGGACCACGGTATACAGACCTTTCAACGCGGCGCCTCCGTCGGCGGAAGCGGCCACGGCCCGCTCGAATTCATCGGCGGTCATGTCGTGCGGATAGGAATTCGCGCCCGGGGGTTTGGGGCCGGTTCCCTCGATGAACGGCCGGTCGGCGTCCAGCCGGTCCCAAGGGCCGTAGTTGATCGCCACAAAGCGCCGCGTGTCGGGATCCTGGATCCCGGCGAGCAGCGACAGCTTGTCGCCGTACGCCTGGAGCCAGAACAGCTCGTCCATGACGCGCGCAGCGTCCTTGAGCAGCGGGATCATTTGCCGCTCGCGCTCACTTAAGCCGCCGAGGCCGGCTTCGAGCTTTACCGTCGTGTACTTCGCCAGACGCTTCTGCATCGCGGACTTCGCCTCCTCGGGAGCGGGCGTCCTGGAGCAGGCTGCCATGCCGGCCAGGACGATAGGAATCAGAGACCAACGCATGAAGGGACCTCGCCCCACGATTGTAGCGGATCGATGCCGTGCGGCCGGCCGACAGGCGGTTCGTCCCCGCTCGGGACAAACTCAACACGGGCACGTCCGATTTTCCTTGCCTGGACTCCTCGTTTTGTGATACGATTGTAAGTAGCTTATTTTCAATAATTTAGTGTCGAGTTTCGAAGTAACCGACGCCGGCACGGAGGCCGGCGTTACCGAAAAGCGACACGAGCGAAGCTGCCGGGAGTTCCTGGCGCGGAGGTGCCCCAGGAGCGTGCTGTCAGGCGGAAAGGAGGTGATGAGATGTCCGCACTGAAGAACGAGGCGAGAACGAAATACCAGGCAGTGACGCGGGAGAACATCCACCGCTTCCCGGTTTGGTCGCGGTTGGCGCCGGATCTCCAGGAGGCCGTACGGGTGGTTTCCGCGGTGCTTCCTTTCCGCAGCAACTCCTATGTGATTGACGAGCTGATCGACTGGGACCGGGTTCCGGATGATCCCATGTACCAGCTCACGTTTCCCCAGGAAGGCATGCTGGACTCCCGGCAGTTCCGGCGCATGGCCGATCTGATCGGCGGCGGGGCGCCCACCGCTGAGATCACAGCGGCCGCAAACAGGATCCGCTTCGACCTGAGCCCCCATCCGGCGGGGCAGTTGACCCACAACCGTCCGCGGATGGATGGGCAGCTCCTGGAGGGGATGCAACACAAGTATCGTGAGACGGTGCTGTTCTTCCCGAGCCAGGGGCAGACCTGCCACGCCTATTGCACTTTCTGCTTCCGGTGGGCGCAGTTTGTCGGCATTCCGGAGCTGCGGTTCGCGTCCAAGGAAGTGGACAAACTCGTGCGGTACCTCAAGCAGCATCCCGAAGTGAGCGACGTTCTGTTCACCGGCGGCGACCCGATGATTATGAAGGCCGAATACCTGGCGGCATACATCGAGCCGTTGTTGACTGATGAGCTGCCGCACATCCGGAACATCCGTATCGGGACCAAGGCGGTGGCCTACTGGCCGCAGCGTTTTGTGACGGACCCGGACGCGGATGACGTCCTGCGGCTGTTCGACAAGGTAGTGGCCTCGGGCCGGCACATGGCGCTCATGGGGCACTATTCGCATCCGGTGGAGTTGGCGCCGCCGATCGCCCGCGAGGCGGTCCGGCGGATCCGCGCCACGGGCGCGAACAT
>CAYRPT010000119.1:6932-8913 GCA_964425895.1 uncultured Solibacteraceae bacterium
GTGGTCCGCCACGTGAACGACGATTCCGATGTGTGGGCCGATCTTTGGCGGACGGGCGTCACCATGGGGATGATCCCCTACTACATGTTCGTGGAGCGCGACACGGGCGCCCGGAGGTACTTCGAAGTGCCGCTGGTGCGTGTCTGGGAGATCTATCGCGGGGCCTATAACCAGGTGTCCGGGCTGGGCCGCAACGTACGCGGGCCGTCGATGTCGGCCTTTCCGGGCAAGGTGCGTTTCCTCGGCGTGGCCAACGTAAACGACGAGCCGGTATTCATCATGGAGTTCCTGCAGGCGCGCCAGCCGGAACTAGTGCGAATTCCTTTCTTCGCGAAGTACGACCCGCATGCCACCTGGTGGGATGAGCTCCGGCCGGCCACCGAGAACGACCGCCCGTTCTTCGAAGAACGCTCCCAGCAGGTGCTCGCCGACCTGATTCAGTTGACCGCCTGACGGCCGGCCGCTCGCGCTATGATCTCTTGGAAGGGAGACGAGCGTTGATACGGCGCACTTTCATAGGGGCGGTGTTTTCCGGGCTCGGTCTGACGGGCCTTTCGGCGCGTCCGGCGCGGCCCAGGGCCGGCGACGTTCCGCGCCGTGTTTTCGGCAAGACCGGCGTAAAGCTTAGCGTGATCGGCCAGGGCGGGGCGCGGATGAAACTGCTCCGAACCAAGGAGGACGCCCGAGCGCACATCCGGTACGCAATCGACCTGGGGCTCGACTATTGGGACTGCGCCCATAGCTACTGGGACGGCCTTTCCGAAGAAGTCTACGGCGAAGCGCTCGCGCCGCATCGCAAACAACTCTTCCTGACCACGAAATCCACGCAGCGCACGGCCGCCGGCGCCCGGGCCGAACTGGAAAAATCGCTGCGGCGGCTGCGCACGGATTACGTCGACCTGTGGCAACTTCATTCCGTCAGCACGATGGAGGACGTCGACCGGATCTTCGCTCCGGGCGGCGCGCTGGAGACGTTTGAGCGGGCCCGCAAGGAGGGCAAATGCCGCTTCGTCGGCGTCACCGGCCATCACGATCCCCACGTTCTCAATGAAATGATGAAGCGCTACGATGGCTTCGACACGATCCTCATGCCGCTGCATGCGGCCGACCCGAGTTACTTGAGCTTCGAAAAGATCACGCTGCCCGAGGCCGTCCAGCGAGGCCTTGGGATTCAGGCCATGAAGGTATTCGGGAACGCCTTCCTGCTGCGGGTGCTCAGCGCGAAGGAGTGTCTCGATTACTCGCTGAGCCTCCCGATCCACTGCGCCGCGGTGGGGTGCAGCACAACCGGCCAGTTGGACGACGACCTTCGGGCGGCCCGGAACTGGCGCGCCTTGTCCGCGGACGAGATGGATGTGCTGCGGCATCGCGCCGTGACCGAAGGTCCGGGCGGCGCCACGGGTCCGGCGCTCGAATACTGGAAGCGGAATACGGGCTGAAGCCGCATTCGGCGCGCGGCCGGGCAACCGGCGGAGGGGCCCGCCCCGGCCCGCCGGCTATCCGCCGATCAAGGTCGTACGCGTCGCGGCCAGCCGGACATCGCCGAGAAACACGCCGCAGGCTCCGATATCGGGCGCCGGCGTCCAGCGCGCCGCGGGCATGAAGTGGATATGAACCGTCAGTGAACCGAGGATGATGGGCACCGGCGGCGTCGGCGGCGGAGGGGGGTGGGCAAGTCCGCCCGAAATCACCCCCGTGCAAACCACCGTGCAGTTGACGTGAGCCGCGGGGAGGAACTCGATCATCACCGGCGTCGCCGCACAGGAAGGGCACGGCGCGGGCGCCTGCGGTCCAATGACGCCGCACGGCACTAACATGTCGTGCGTGATGGGGTCTGTCAGTCGTGCTGCCGGAAACATCGATGGCTCCTTGACTATTTTGTGTAAGGCACGGGGATAGCCTCTTCGATCACCTTCTCCTCCGCGTTGATCCTCCCGTCAGGCTGAACCCTGGCCCGGATGGCGACCAGATTCCGGCTGCG
>CAYRPT010000120.1:0-8911 GCA_964425895.1 uncultured Solibacteraceae bacterium
TTCCGAACTCTACGTGAACATGGTGCGCGCCGGCGAAGCCAGCGGGTCGCTCGCGGCGGTATTCGAGCGCCTCACGGATTTCGAGAAGACCCGGGACGAACTGCGGAACTACATTATTTCCTCGATGGTCTACCCGGTCTTGCTGATGCTCGTCGGTCTAGGCTCGATTCTGGTGCTGATGTACTTCGTAGTGCCGCGCTTCGCCGCGGTTTTTGAGCAGTCGCGGATGGCGATGCCCCTGCCCACCAGGATCCTGCTCGAGACGAGCCGGTTCACCCAAAGCTACGGCTGGATCTTCCTGCTGGCCGCGGCGGCCACCGTGGCCGGCCTTCAGATGTACAAGCGAACCCCGGCCGGGCGCCTGTGGTGGGATACGTTCCAGTTGCGCGTCCCGCTTCTCGGCGACGCCTTGCGGAAGGCGGAAACCGCCCGGTTCGCCAGCGCCATGGCGACGCTGGTGGCGAACAGCGTGCCGCTGGTACAATCGATCGGCATTGCCGGCGCGATTCTGGGCAACCGGAAGATCGCCGGGTCGCTCGAGAGCGTGGCGCAAGGCGTGAAACGCGGCGAGGGCTTGTCGAGTCCTTTGAAACGGACGGGAGAGTTCCCGCCGCTGGCGGGCCACCTGCTCACCGTGGGCGAGGAGACGGGCCGGCTGGACCAGATGTTCGCCCAGATGTCGGAGATCTACGAGGCCGACACCCGCGCGGCCATCCGCCGGTTCACTTCGCTCTTCGAGCCTCTGGTGATTCTGGTGATGGGCGTGATGGTGGGCGTTCTCATTCTTAGTATGCTGCTGGCCATCACCAGCATTAACGAAGTGGCGGTGTAATCATGCAACGACAACCGAACCGGCGGCGGGCCGGCGTGACCTTGATCGAGATGCTGGTGGTCGTGACCATCATCGCGCTCTTCGCCGCGCTCGTGGCGCCGCGCATGCTCCAGAAAAGCGACACGGCCCGGATCACCGCGACCCGCGCGCAGATCAACTCCTTCATGACGGCGCTCGGCGCTTACAAGCTCGACACCGGGCTCTATCCCACCACCGAGCAGGGCCTCCAGGCGCTGCGCGTCCAGCCGCAGGGCGCAAGGCAATGGCAGGGGCCCTATTTGCCCCAGGACATACCGGACGACCCGTGGGGCAACCCCTATGTCTACCGGTTTCCGGCTCAGAGCGGCGGACCCGAGCCGGAGATCATCAGCTACGGGGCTGACGGGCAGCCCGGCGGCGAGGACATCTTCGCCGATATCGTGAGCTGGAAGAGCAAGTGAGCAGGCGGACCCGGCCGGGGCGAACTCTCGCCCCCGGCGTTGTCAGGAAGGGCGGGCGGCGCTTATCGCGCGGCCGCGGCGTCACCCTCATGGAGATGCTGATCGTGGTGGCCCTGCTGGGGCTGCTCGCCGGCATTACGTTTCCTTCGGTGACCGCCGGCATCGAGTCTGTCCGCCTCGCCTCCGGCGCCGATTCCTTCGCCGCCTTCCTGAGCGGCGCGCTGAACCGCGCGGACCGTCTCCAGGAGGTCGTCGAACTCGAGATCGCCCCAGCCGGCGGCCTCATCGCCATGCGCTCCTCCACGCCGGGCTTCGAGCGCCGCCTGGAGCTTCCGGACGGAATCCGGATGCGCCGGGTGCTGCCGGAGATTCCCGGAGAGCCGGACGCCCCCCGCCGGATCCTCCTGTACCCCGGCGGGGCCGTTCCGCAGGTGGCCGTCGAGCTTGTGAACGGACGAGGCGCGATCCGCGCCGTGATGATCGACCCCATCACGGGCGTGCCGCGCATCGAGCGGGGGGAGGTCCAATGAACCGGCGCGGCTACACGCTGCTTGAGGTTCTGGTCGCCACCACGATCATGGCGGTGGCCGTCGTCGGACTGCTGTCCAACCTGTCGGCTTCACTATTCAACGCCGCCCGGCTCACCGACTCCAGCCGCGCCGCGCTGCTCGCCCGGCGGACGGTAGACGAGCTTCTCACACGTCCGGACGTGCCGAAGGGGACTGATATCGGAGGCCAGTGGGATCCGGCCGTCGTCGGCATCGAAGGCGGCTGGCGGGCGCGGCTTACGCCCTACGAGCGGGCGATGAACGCCGCCGCCGGCCAGATGGGCCTGGAGCGGCTGGAACTGGAGATCTGGTGGATCAGCGGCGGAGCGCGGCGCTCGCTGACTCTCGAAGCCTTCCGCGCGGCCCGGCTGGACGACGCCGACATGCGGTTCGCTCCGATGGCGCCATGAAGAAAGCACGACCCAGGACGATGCGCACTCCGGCGGGCCGGCGCTTTTGGGCCGCGGCCCGGACGTCCCGTCGAGGCTCCCGCGGCGTGACCCTGATGGAGCTGCTGATCGCCATCTCGCTGGTGAGCCTTCTTTCGGTCAGCGTGCTGATGGCCATGCGCGTCGGCCTCAACGCCATGGAGAAGACGAACAACCGGGTTATGGACAACCGCCGGCTGTTCGGGTCCCAGCGCCTGCTCGATCAGCAAATCGCCGGGATGTTTGTCACCACCGCCGCATGTCAGGGCCAGCCGGGAGCGCCGGCGGCGCCGGTCCCGTTTTTCCAGGGGCTGCCGCGGACGATGCGCTTCGCCACCTCCTACTCGATGCGGGAGGCCCATCGTGGATACCCCCGCATCGTCGAGTACCAGGTGATTCCCGGAGACAACGGCGAGGGCGTCCGGCTGGTGGTCAACGAGCATCTCTATTCCGGACCCGCCTCCGCGGGGCGCTTCTGCATCGGGCCGGGCGGACCCGAGACGGGGCCCTTGTTCCATCCGGTGGAAATCGGCGCGCAATCGTTCGTGTTAGCCGACCGCCTGGCGGACTGCCGCTTCGCCTACCTCCGTCAAGGGAGACAACCCGGAGCTCGCGAGTGGGTCTCTTTGTGGGTCGAGCGCACTTTCCCTCTGGCCATCCGGATCGACCTGCGTACGGTCGAGGCCGATGCCGCCCGCGTGCCCCTGTTGTCCATGGTGGCGCCGGTCCGGGTCAACGAGATTCCGGAGCTGGACTATGTGGACTGAGCCGAAGCCGGGACGCCGGGCGCCGGGAGCGCGGGGAGCGGCGCTGCTGGCGGTGCTCTGGCTGTGCGCCGCCCTCGCGGCCATCGCCTACTCCGTGGCCACCACGGTCCGGGTGGAACTCGACCGCGCTTCCACCAATGTCGACGGCGTCAAGGCGTACTACCTGGCCGCCGGCGCCATCGACCGCACGATCCTCTACATGCTTTGGGGGCCGAACGAGAAAGCCCCCGACGGCAGCGCGCGCTACTGGCGCCAGGGCATGCCGCGCGTCTACCACCGCTTTCCCTCGGGAGACGCGGTGGTCGAGGTCATCCCGGCCACGGCGAAGCTCAACGTCAATACCGCCACCGAGGAGCAACTGCTCCGCCTGCTCCTGGCTCTAGGCGCCGAGCCCCCGCGAGCCCGGATGATCACCGCCGCCCTGCTCGACTGGCGCAAGCCCGCTCCCGGCGGGCCGAGCCCGTTCGACCATCAGTATATGTCCCGGCCGCCGTCTTTTCGCGGCCGCCATGCGTCCCTGGAAGAGATCGAGGAAGTTCTGCTCGTGCAGGGAATGACACCGGAACTCTTCTACGGAACTTACGACCGGGCGCCGGATGGCAGCCTGGCGCGCCGGGGCGGCTTCCGGGACTGTGCCACCGTCTACGGCACGCATTCCATGTTCGACGTGAACGGCGCCGACCCGGCTCTCCTCGGTTCCCTCGGCGTCCCCGAGCACGCGATCGCGCAAATTGTCGCTATCCGCCAGCGCCAGCCTATCCTTCCCGAGGATCTGAATCAGGTTCGCCAGATCGCCGGACCGGCGGGAAGCCGGCTGGGAACCGGAGGCAACTCGATCTTCACCCTGAGGGCGACCGCGCGGCTGCGGCTCCAGGACGGGAGCCTCTCCGACCTCCGCCGCTCCGTGGCCGCGGAAGTGAAGTTCTTCGGCTACGGTTTCCAGCCCCCATACCACGTGCTGCGCTGGTATGACCACGCGCCGGTGGACACCCTGCTATGGCCATGATCACGGGCGATTTCCGCAAGTGGCTCTCGTTCGGCGCCGGGGTCGGCATTGAAGTGGCCGGAGAAGACCTTCTGGTTACCGGAGTCCGCGTGCGTCCGAACGAAGTCCGGGTGCTGGGCTCCACCCGGATCGCGCGATTCCGCGAGCGTCCGGCTGCGGATTGGGGGACCGAGTACGCGGAGTTTCTCAAGGGCGTGGGCTGCGGACATCTCGCGGCGACGGTCCTGCTGCCCCGGGACGAAATGATCGTCCGGCAGCTCTCGGTGCCGGGTGTTTCCGATCGCGACCTCGGGGCCGCCATCCGCTATCAGGCTGACGCCCTGCATCCGTATCCCGAGGATGAAGTCACTTACGGCTGGTGTCGCGTCCCCGGGTCCTCGATCGTCCTGGTGGGCATCGCCCGGCTGCCGGTCATCCAGCGTTACTCCGAGTTGTTCTCGGAGGTGGGTATTCGCGTCGCATCCCTGACATTTTCGGCCGTCGTGATCTACTCCGCCGCGCGCGTGCTCGGAAGTCCGCCGGCCGGCGGATTCCTGATCCTCGAAGAGAGCGGCGGCGAGTGGGAAGTCTATGGCGAAAGCCCTTCGCGTCCGCTCTTTTCCGCGGCGTTCGACATGCCTCCGGAGCGGGTGGTAGACCTCGTGACTTCCGATCTTCGCCTCCCTCCGGACGCCGCGCCTTCCCGATTGCGCGACCTGCTGCCCGCTCCCCGCTCGGCGCCCGGGACTTGGGACCCGGAGCGGTACGCGCCGTCCTATGCCACCGCGCTGGCAGGCGCGTGTCCGTGGCTCGCGCTCGAAGCCAACCTGCTGCCCAAGCACCAGCGGAGCCGCAATTCGCGGCTTGTGTATGCGCCCACCGCTGCGCTGGCCGGCCTCCTCATCGTCGGGCTGGCGGGCATGGCGTGGGCGAGCGCCATGGAGGAGCGCGAATTTGAAAGGACGTTGAGCGCGGAAATCGCCCGCTACGCGCCCGACGCCGCGCGGATTGCCGGGATCGAAGCTGAAATGGAGAAAGTTCGGGGCCGCCGCGACCTGTTGCGGGAATTCCGCGGGCGCGCCCGCCGCGACCTCGATCTGCTGCTTGAGCTCAGCACCCGGCTGGAACCTCCAGCTTGGCTCCGAAGCCTCCAGGTGACCCGGGCGAACGTCACCATGACGGGGGAGGCTCCGGCCGCCGACAAGCTGCTCGGCATCCTCGATGCCTCGCCGCTGCTCGAAAACTCCGAATTCACATCGCAGATTTCGAGCGCCGGTGAGATGCAGAGTTTCAGCCTCCGGGCCGGGCGCGAACCCTGGAATCCGGCCGAGCCGGAACCCGCCGCCCCGTCGCCGTCCGCACCGGCTGCTCCCCCGCGGGACGCCGGCCCCCTCCCGGTGTCTCCAGGAGGGGCTCCATGACCCTCACCCCGCGGGACCGGCGCGCCCTCATCGGCCTCGGCATCGCCGCGGCCATCTCCGTGGCCGTGGCTCTGTGGCCCGAAGACACCGGCACGCCGGAGGTAGTGAGCGGCGCCGGGCCGGCGGCTTCAGTGGAACGCTTGGCGCACGTCCGGAAGCTGGCGGCGCAGCGTCCGGCCAGGGAGCAGGAATTGGCCCGGCTCCGGGACGAACTGGCCCGCTGGGAAGCGGGGACCCTTCAGGCTGAAACCGGCCAGCAGGCGCAGGCCGGATTGCTCCAGGCGCTCCGTGAGACCGGCGGACAGCAGAATCCCGCGCTGGAGTTCGCGCAGGTCGAAATCGGCCCCATCCGTCCGCTCGGCAAGAGCGAGGACTATGGCGAAGCTCTCGTGTCGGTCTCCTTTCAGTGTGGCGTTGAGCAACTCGTCAATTTCCTGGCCGACCTCACCGCGCGGCCCGAGGCAATCGCCACCGAGGAGCTTCGCGTCAATCCGGGGGATGCGAAGAAAAAGCTGCTCAACGTTAGACTTACGGTGGTCGGGCTCGTGCCTCATGGTCTGGTCCCGAGGCAGAAAGGGTTGGGTTCGTTTTGAGCCGCAAGCTGCTGCTGCTGAACCTGGCTTTGGCCGTTCTCGTGGTGGCCGTGGGCTGGCAGATTCGCGGCGCGATCCGGCGGGGGGAGGAGCGGAGAAGCGCGGTCGCGGGCCCACCGCCGCCGCCCGCGGCCGTCAATCCAGCCCCCCCCCTGATGCCGCCCCCACCGGCCGTAGCCGCCGCTTACTTCGGGGTGGCGGACAGACTTTTGTTCGTTCCCGACCGCAATCCGGCGGTGGTCATTGAAGCGGCGCCGCCCAAACCGATGCCGCCTTTGCCGGTTGCGCACGGGATCCTCGATCTGGGCGCCGGTCCCACGGTGATTCTGTCCGATACGGCCAACGGCGCACAGCGAGGTTACCGCGTGGGCGAACAGTATGGCGACTTCCGGATCGTCCAAATCACCGCTTCGAGCGTCGTGTTTGAGTGGGAAGACGAACGGGTTCGGCGAACCTTGGAGGAAATGAAGCCCAAGGAATCGGTCGCACCGGAGACAGCCGGCCGCCCGGCCGTCCGGCCCGCTAAGCCCAAGCCCGCGGCCAATGTCATCGGCGGGGAGGACAAACCCGGTCCCAGTGACATCGACATGGGCGGGGGAATCCGGGCCTGCAAGCCGGGTGATGATTCGCCGCCAGGCACGGTGGTGGGCGGATACCGGAAGGTCGTCAGCCAGACACCCTTCGGCCGGGTTTGCCGGTGGGAGCCGGCGGGATAGGGCGGCGGGCGGAGAGTCCGGTTGCACAAGGAGCGAAGGATGAGGAAGAGATTGCTGCTGATCGGAATCGCGCTGGCGATGCCGCTGGTTTGGGCCGCTGGTGAGGACAAAGAGACGGCGAAGCCGCCGAAAAAACAGGGGCGGATAACGCTTCCCGCGGGCGCCGAGAAACTGGATTCGCTTACCCACCGGCACCGAAGTTCGGACGGCAAGATCTGGATCTATCGGCAGACCCCGTTCGGTCTCGTTCGGTACGAGGAGACGGAAGGCGTTGGCCGGGCCGCCGCTCCCGGCAAGGCTGAAGTCGGCGCCGAGCCGGAGCTCAAGGCCTTCGACGCGGGCGAGCAAGTGCGCTTCGAGAAGAAGGGGCCGTTCGGAAAGTACACATGGTTACGGAAGAAAGCCGAGTTGACGGACGAGGAACGCCAGGCCTGGGAGCGGGCGCGCCAGCCACGGGAATCAGCGGCGAGCCAATGAATTGCGGAGTCACGGGCGCGGACGATCGGGCCGCGGGAACCCTGAATCGGGGAGGCGGCCGCCGGCTGGGCGCCTCGGAACATCCTGGCCCGGCCGGGCGGGTCTTGGTTCCGCCTCCCGGGGGTCAGTCAGGAGTCACTGTCAGATGCTGCACAAGTTGATCTCGCTTGCCGCCACGGCTCTTATCGCGGGCGTCCTTGCGGCTCAAGTGCCGCCGGGTTTCGGGCCCCAACAGACCCGGCCGCCCTCGCCGGCCAAGCCGGTCCCTCGCCCCTCGCCCGCGCAACCCAAGCCTTCCGCCCCGGCGGCCGAGTCCCAGCAGGAGCCCGCCGGCGAAACATCCGCGCCTACTCCGGAGACGCCGGCCACGCCACCGGCCAGCCCGGAATCGCCGGACACGCAGGAGGAAGGGGCAACGCCGCCCGAGTCCCGGCCGGCGGAACCGGAGCCCCCCGCGCCCACCGGCTCGCTCAACTTGCAGAACGCTGCGCTCACCGAAGTGATCGACGCCCTCTGCCGCCAGCTCAAGGTCAATTACATCCTCGACCCGCGCGTCAAGGGCGGGGTCATCCTCAATACGTACGGCGACACCAGCAAGATCGATCCCAAGCAGTTGCTCGACCTGGTGCTCCGCATCAACGGCGCGGCCATGATTCAGGCCGGTGAAATCTACCGCATCGTCCCCATGGGGGACGCCCCGCGGATGCCGATTCCGCCCGAGGTCAATCCGAAGTCGATCACGGCGGACGAGCAGGTGATGTTGAGCTTGATCTTCCTTAAGTACGTGACGGTCGGCGAGTTGGTGAAGGTCATCGAGCCGTTCATCGGGGAGGGTGCGTCCTCGTGGGCCTATCCGCCGGCCAACCTCCTGTTGCTGCTCGACAACCGCCGCAACATGCGGCGCACCATGGAGCTCATCGACTTGTTCGACAACGACAAGCTGGCCAGCCAGAGGGTCCGGCTCTTCGAGACCGAAAACCGCCGTCCGTCGGAGCTGGCCGTCGAGCTTGAGACCGTGCTGAAGTCCATCTCGCTCTCCCAGGAATCGACGCCCATCCGGTTTCTTCCGATCGACCGTCTGAACCTCATCGTGGCGGTGGCTCCCAACCCTGGGGCGTTCGAGCAATTGGAGGAGTGGCTCAAGAAGCTCGACCAGCCTGTCAAGGTGACGGCCGGGACCATCGACAACTACGTCTACCGCGTCAAGTACAGGCGCTCCGAGGTGCTGGCCATGGCCATCATGTCGCTGTACGGCGGCGGGGGGATGGGATACGGCTACAGCGGCTTCGGATTGTTCACGGGCGCCGCCGCCGGGTTCGGGAACCGTTATTCGGGTTTCGGCGGAGCGGGTGGTTTGGGCGGCTTGGGCGGTTTCGGCGACTACGGCGGAGGCTTCGGCGGCGGGATGGGCGGCTATGGCGGCGGTTACCGCACGCAGGGGCGCATTGGCGTGGTCGGCGGCAGCGGCGGGTACTACCCGCCCGGCGCGTTCGGCTCTAACGCTTTCGTGGCTCAGAACAACGCGAGCGACATGGCTCAGGCGACCCGAACGCCGGCCAGTTCCGTCGTGCAGGGGCCGGCCTCTTTCGGTGCGCCCACCGCCGACCAGACTGGCACTTTCCTCGGCAGCGGCGGGTACGGCGGGATGGGCGGATCCATGCCCCGGGTCGTGCCCAATCCCTTGGACAACACCGTCCTCATTCA
>CAYRPT010000121.1:0-7121 GCA_964425895.1 uncultured Solibacteraceae bacterium
CCGCACCTGCGACACCAGGAAGAAGCGCGGCAGCACTTCAAGGTTCTCGTAGATCTCGTAACCCGGCACGTCTTCAGCCCGGCGGAAGCGGGCGCCGGCCACCTTCCGCTCGTCGATCCGCTTGCGCGAGAGCACATACCGTACATTTCCCAGGTCGAGCACGGGGGAGTCCAGATGATCCACTTCGTGGAAGAATCCCCACCGCTCCCCTTCGCAGAACGCCAGGCGAACCTGGATCACCCGTTCAAGCGCCAGGGGATCGGCGCCGTTTCCGGTGGGCACTCGCGTGAGGGGCGCGGTCTGCGACCACCGGATGGATCCGTCTTGCGTGTCAATGCGCGACGGCGGCCGGAAAGCCTCGCTGAGGGAGCGGACCCGTTGCATCGTGATCTCGCTGCCCTCGAACGCCGTGCGCGTTATGCCAGGCTCGGCCTTGCTCGATCCCGTATTCATCGGCCGCCCGGAGCCGGCGAGAATCAGATCTGCCGCGACGATAACCAGCCCGGCGTAGCGCGACAGACTGCCGGGCAAGTGCCATTCCGCTCCGAATGACGCCAGCGACGCCATGCCCAGAATGAACGTGGGCATGAGGAACTCCGGATGCACAGCGCTCCGCAGCGAGTCCGGCAGACGGCCGAGGACCCAGGCGCCCACCAGGGTCGAGTCACCCAACATCGCCAGACAGAAGCCCGCCGTCAGCCCGGTGAAGAGCCGGGCCTCCCGGCGGCCCCATGACGCCACCGCGGCAACCGCGAGCAGGAGCCCGGCCAAGCCGCAATAGACGTACAGCGTCGTCGGCGGCCAGGGATGGGCATAGGTCTGTAAATCGAAGATGCCGTAGTAGTTGGGTGCGACCAGCGAGACCAGGCTGGCAAGTGGAAGCCCGCCCCCGGTTGACAGCCCATCCGGCCGATACCTGGCGACGCTGAGCCCGCTCAACTGGAGGGTTGGAACAAGCTGGATAGCGGACAGCAAGCCGCCCCACACGATCATGGTCACGGTGGTTCCAATGAGCGCCCACTGACCGCGGCGCACGAGGGCCAGGCCCGCGGCCAAAGCCAATGAGGAACCGCCGGCGCCGATGGTCAGAGCCGGGTGCCCGGCCAGGGCTGACAGGCCGAAGGCCGCGGCGCCAAGCAGGGTCCACCGAAGACGCGCACCGCCGGATTGCGCGAGAACCGCCAGCCAGGCTACCGGCAGCCAGGCGGCGCCTTCGATCGCTCCGATGTGCGGGGTTTGTGAGGCGAAGAAACCCCCGAGCTGGTAGACGCTCGCGCCGATGAGCGAGGCCGGTTCGCTTAAGCCCCAGCGCCGCATCAACCAGAAGGCGGCCATCCCCGCGAGCAGGACGTGTGCTACGAGCTCCACCTGGAGTCCGGAGAAAAGGCTGTCGCCGCCGGTGTGGTTGACCCAAAGAATCGTGATCAGCCGGGGAGGATAGAAGTACTGAGCCTGGATGTTCGCGAATATAGGCCGTCCGAAATACGTAAAGGGATCCCAAAGGGGGAACTCCCCTGCGCGGAAGCAGGCAGCCTGAAACTCGGCCATGGGAAGGTGGAAGAATCTCAGGTCGTAAGGAATGACGTAACCCGGAACAAACAGCGCCAGGCGATGGAAGAGCAGGACCTCGGCGAACAGGATGAGATGGGGACTGAGTGCGAGCCAACGTCGTCTCGCGCGTCCGGACTCAGGAGCCGTTTGAAGTTCCATGCCGCGCGGAGCCAATACTCGCCCGATTTCAGCATCGCGGTTCCGCGGGTGTCAAGTGTACGGGAAAACGGCCCGTCGTGAGTCCGGGGAGGCTTCGACCCCCGTGCTGTAAGATGCAAGACATGTCTCCTGATGCCCGCTCCGGCCAGGCCGGCTCGAAGCTCGGCCTGGCCGTGCGGGTGGGCGTGTTCGCGTTCCTGGCGGTGGTCGGGGTGATAGCGCTCCCGCCGCTCGTCTACCTCGTCGGCGATTACCTTATGGCCGCCGCCATGGGTACGTTCGCCGCGGCTGCCGTGGCCAACGCCGTGGTGCTCCGGATTTACGAGCGCGGCCGGCTGGCGGATATCGGGCTCGGTTGGAGCGCGGCTTCGCGCCGGAACTTGCTGCTTGGGGTCGTCGGCGGAGCCGGCGCGGCCTGCCTGGCGCTGGCGCCGCCTCTGGTGGCCGGCCTGGCGGAGCTTCGGCCCGAACCGGAGGCGGCGGCGAACTGGCCATCGTTTCTGTTTGTCAGCATCATCTTGCTGTTCGGCGCCGTCGGCGAGGAGATGCTGTTCCGCGGCTACGGCTTTCAGGTGCTGCTGCGGGGAGTCGGGCCCTTCGCGACGATCCTTCCGCTAAGCGTGCTGTTCGGCCTGACGCACACCAACAACGAGGGCTCATCCGCCCTGAGTCTGGCCAACACCATCGGCTGGGGCGTGCTCCTGGGCGTGGCCTTTCTGCGCAGTGGTGATCTGTGGCTGCCCATCGGCCTGCACTACGGCTGGAACTGGGTGCTGCCGCTGTTCGGGGCGAATGTCAGCGGCTATAGAATGGGAATAACCGGTCACGCGATGACCTGGAAGGTCAGCGACGTCTGGAGCGGGGGCGCGTACGGTCCCGAAGGGGGGCTGATTACTAGTATCGTGCTGGCGTTTCTGGCCGTCTATCTTTGGAGAGCTCCTATTCAGGGGCAGGAGGCATTCCTGTTGCACGCGCGAAGGGAGGGCTGAGATGATCCGGCGGATACGCGGCGGCGCATGGCTGGTTCTGCTGATAGCGGCCCCACCGGCCGCCCCGGAAGGGCATCGATACTCCGTGGATGAGCGGATTCAGCTCACGCGGGACCTGACGGCGGAGTATGCCACCTCGAAGGTCTCCATCCCCAGGTCGAAGAAGCCTTTGCCGCTCGACGCCGCCTCCGGCGAGATGGACGTTGCGTTTTGGACCGACGCGCAGCGGGAACACGGCCCCGCCGCACGGATGGGAGATCTGGTCCAGATCACGAAGATGCGGATCGAAGACAAGCGGATCATCTTCGATCTGAACGGCGGTTTCAAGGGCGGCCGCAAGTGGTACGAGCGCATTCAAGTAGGCGGCGGCATGGGAGGTGGAGGAACGATGACTCCCGTCGGACGTTCCGGACAAGTCAACGCGAGCCCGGCGGGCACCACGATTGCACTCAACTACCCGGACGGCGTCCCGGAACTGGACGCGCAGCAGATCAAGGAGCTGCTGAAGCCGGTCCTCGATTTCGAGAAACGCACGGCGACCGAACAGTACGTGGATTCTCTGCCCGAACCGCAAAAAGCAGCGATCGAGGAGAAACGGGCCATCGAAGGCATGGACCAGGACGGCGTCCTGCTCGCGATGGGACGTCCGGAGCGCAAGATTCGCGAAACCCAGGACGGCGTGGAGTACGAGGACTGGGTTTACGGCACGCCGCCCGGCAAGGTCGTCTTCGTGACATTCAAGGGAACCAAGGTCATCCGCGTCAGGGAGGCCTACGGCGGTCTGGGTGGCACAACCGCTCCGCCGCTGCCTGTGCAGTAGGGGGGCCGCCCGGTGGACCGTCCATCGCCCTCTGCGTCAGGCGTCACGCGAAGCCACCCCGTGGCGGTGCGGTTGCCCTGGCGGCGAACGGTGTGCGGGATCCGGCGGAGTTTCCTCCACGCCCCCACGTTAAGCTGAAATCACGCCTATGAATGCTTCTCTCGAATACTTCGACAAGACCATGGGTCTGCTGCGGGAGATCCGCGAACGGGAGATGGACGCGCTGGACCAGGCCGCCGCGATCTGCGCGAACTCTATCGCGCAGGGCGGCCTTGTCTTCCTGTTCGGCAACGGGCACTCCCGCATGATGGCGGAGGAGATGACGCCGCGCCAGGGAGGCTACGTTGGCTTCGTCGCCCTGGTGGAGCAGGCGCTTTCCAACCACGCCAACATCGTCGGCGCGAACGGTCTGCGGGCGCCCCTGTACCTGGAGAAATACGAAGGCTACGCCGAGGAGATTCTCAAGGGGTTCCACTTCGGACCGCACGATGCCTTCCTCATCATCTCGACCTCGGGCATCCGGCCCGTGGTCGTGGAGATGGCGCTGGGAGCGAAGAGGCGCGGCCTGTCCGTGATCGCGATGCTTTCCAAGACCCACTCAGCCAGCGTTCCGGCGGCGCACTCCTCGGGCAAGAAGCTGGCCGACGTCGCCGATGTGATCCTCGACAACCACTGTCCGCGGGGTGACTGTATCGTCGGCCTCGAGGGCCTCGAATGGCGAACCGGTCCTACCTCCACCGTGACGGGCGCGATGCTCGTCAACATGCTTCGGTGCGAGGTGGCTGCCCGCCTGCTCGAGCGAGGCATCAAGCCCGTGATGCTGCCCTCCCACCAGCTCGTCGGCGACGTGAACGCCGAACAACAGCTCGAGAGATTCTACGAGGCCTATCGCCAGAGCCTGCGCCACCTTTACGCGTAGGTGGAGCGCGTCGAGGCGGCCGTGGGGAGGCTCAAGGGGCGATCCGGTAACAGGCCATCTCCCGCGTGTTGCGCACCAGCAGCCGGCCGTCGGAAATGGCCGGCGTATTCCACGTCTTGCCGTCGATGGCGGAAAACCGCGCGATCTCCTGGTGAGATTCCGGAGACGCCTTGACCAGCACCACGTCGCCCCGTTCGGTGGTCACGATCAGATGTCCATCGGCCAGCAGCAGTTGGCCGTAGCCGTAACGGCCGCCCTTCCATTTCAGCTCGCCGGTCGCCACGTCGATGCAGGCCAGGATCGCCTCGTCGAGCCCATAGACGTGGCCCTCGTGGAGCACCGAACTTGAGAACTTGTTCTTCATCCGCGTGGACTCCCAGACCGTCCGGGCCTTCCCATCGCGCACCTCGACGAGGGCCGCTCCATGGCCGTAGCCCGCGGAGACGAAAAACCGGTTGCCGTCCACGATCAGCGGCTGCGCGGCGTTCACTCCGTACGAGGTGGACCAGGGGTACTCCCAGAGCACGGTCCCGTCCTCCGGAACAAGGCCCACGGCCCGCTCCTTGGTCACCACGAGGAGCTGCCGGCGGCCGTCGAGGTGCACCAGCATGGGCGACGTGTACGCCTGCGCGTCATCGAGCGCGCCCCACATCCGCCGGCCGGTCTCCTTGTGGTATGCCACCACCGACCGTCCCCGTGACCCTCCCGGAAGCGTCACCACGGCGTCATCCACTATGAGCGGCGCGGCCGCCATCGCCCACGACAGATTCGAGGCGCCATTGTCCTCGAGGATATTCACCCGCCAGCGGGTCTCGCCGTTGGCGGCATCGATCGAGCGCAGTTCTCCCTCCGCGCCCAGGGCGTAGACGCGGCCATTGTGCCAGGTGGGGGTGGCGCGCGGTCCGGGGCCGCCCATCGATTCCTCAAACCGCGCCCGCCAGGAGTTGGTCCAGAGTTCCCGGCCGTCGTCCATGTCGTAGGCGGCCACGACTTCCTGTTCGCGGCGCTGGTCGATGGTGAACGCGACCCCGCCGGCCACCACAAAAGAGGCATAGCCTTCGCCGATCGGCCGCCGCCACAACTCCGGAAGCTTCCCCCCCGGCCACGAGGTCAGTATCGGCGTCTGCTCGTACCGCCCGTCACGGCCGGGTCCGCGGTAATCGGTCCAGTAGCCGGAGACGGGCTTCGCGGCCGGGGCGGGCGTGTCCTGGTCCGGGGAATCCGGAGCGGCGGTGGCCAGCGCGAGGGGAGGCGCCGGCGCAACCGCCGGCGCGGCCGCCGCCGGCTCATCCGGCGGCTCGCCGGTCTGGGCCGCCCGGTCGCGCTCGATCTGCTCATAGTGGCTCGCGCGCGATCCGAAGACGAAGATCGGACGAGTCGCCGATCCGTCGAGCTCGAATCGAAGGCCCCAAACAAACACCAAGTGGCCAACGGCGAACAACAGCATGATCACCGAACCGCCGAGTTTCGCGGGCACACCGAGCCCGGGACGCTTCCACAGGAGCACGAATCCCAGGGGCGGCAGCAGGAGCGACGCCAGCCAAAAAGTGAGTTTCGATTGGGCCCAGGGATTGGAGGACATCCTATCTCCGATTCTACCTGCGAACGGCGGCCATCCATCATCGGACGCTGACGGCGCGGCCTTGAAGGGGCGCGCGGCGCCGGGTGAAAGCGGACCGCCGAATCCGCGGCAGCCGCACGTCGCAATCGGTGTCTGTATCGGACTCTTGCCGCGGTTCCTGATCTAATCTAATCGGTTTGCATTATTGAGTCCGGCGCCTGGCGCCGGTACGATTGCCGAAGAATCTGGGACAGAAGAATTTGTGTGTGACGTGGAATGTGCGTCACAACGAGAGGGGTTCGATGCGTTGCTCATTTGCTGTGATGCTGCTCGTACTGTCTCTGGACGTAGTGCGTCTCACCGCACAGGACCCGACCGGCGTTCTTGAAGGGGAGGTGCTCGACGCGACCGGCGGCGCGCTGCCAGGAGCGACGGTTCAGGCGATTCATCTTGAAACCGGGTACACGGTCGCCCAGCGCACAACCATCCATGGCAGATTCCGGTTTGCATTGTTGCCGGTGGGCCGTTACGAACTGCGGGCGGAAGCGGAGCGGTTCGCGGCCGCGGCCAAGAAGCCGATCCCGTTGAGTGTCGGCGATGTGGTGCGGACTGCGGTGGTGCTCCAACTGGCCGCTACGCGGGATGAACTCGTCGTTGCCGGTGCGCCGCCCGAGGTGGATACCGCAAGCAACACCCTTGGGAGCGTGGTCACGGGCCGGGAGATCGTGGAGCTGCCGCTGAATGGGCGCAACTATACGCAGTTGGGCCTCCTTCAGACGGGCGTTGCCCCCCTCACGGCGGGAGTCGCCGAGTCTGGCGGCTCGCTGCGCGCCGGGCATGCGTACGCCGTAAACGGCCAGCGCCCGGAGTCAAACAACTTTCTGCTCGATGGCGCACGTACCGTAAACCGGCTGGATGGCGGCTACGCTCTCCGGGTCCCCGTGGACGCCGTGGAGGAATTCCGGATTCTAACGCATACCGCGCCTCCGGAATACGGTGGAACAAGCGGGGCCACCACCAGCGTCGTGACCCGTTCCGGAGGCAACGAATTCCACGGCGCCATCTACCACTTCCTGCGCAACGACAAGCTGGACGCCCGGAACTTTTTCTCCTCCGACGTCG
>CAYRPT010000121.1:7131-8905 GCA_964425895.1 uncultured Solibacteraceae bacterium
GAGCCGCTGAAACAGAACCAGTTTGGAGCCACCGCCGGAGGACCGCTCCGAAAGAACTCCGCGTTCTTCTTTGCCTATTACGAGGGCTTCCGAAACCGGCAGGGGATGACACGAGCGGCCGTGGTGCCCACTCCGGAGCAGCGCACCGGCGATTTTTCGCAGTTGATCGATCCTGAGACGGGTCAGCCGAAGCCATTGATCAACTACCTCACGGGCCAGCCGTTCCCCGGCAACAGGATTCCTCCGCAGATGATTCACCCGATCTCGCTTAGCGTGCAGGAATACTACCCCTTGGGAAGCATGTCGCCGTCAGTCTACTCCTCAACGCAAGTCATGCAGAACAAGTATGACCAGGGAGGCGCCAAGGCTGACCTCATGATCGGATCGCGGGACGTGCTCACGGCCAGATTCGCCCAATCGGCCGGATCGAACTTCAACCCGCTCTCGATCAAAGGCGCCGACGTCCCCGGATTTCCTGTGGGCGATGACATCTCGACGACGCTGGCGGTTCTCTCGGAAACACATCAGTTCTCGCCGCGTTTGTTGAATTCGTTTCGCGCCGGGTTCTTCCGGCATGACTTCCTGTTTGATAAGCGCTACAACCGCACGCCGCCGCGCGAGCTTGGTTTCGAGTACGATTCCACACTCGATGCAGCCGAGGGACCCCCGTTTATCATCGTGAACGGCTACGCGAGCGTGGGCGACCCCATCACCGGACCGCGGGACTCGGTGCAGAACACGTTGGAGCTCTACGATTCGCTCTCCTGGCACACCGGCAACCATAGCTGGAAATTCGGCGGCGAGTTTCGCCGGACTCAGATCAATGCGAAGCAGGGCATCGCCTCCAACGGGTTCTTCGTCTTCGCTCCCTTTCCCGCAAGCGATCCTTACGCGACCTTTCTCATGGGCATGCCGGTGGTGTTCTTCCAGGCCGGCGGGGACCTGTACCGGGGCCTGCGTAACTGGGAGGCGGCCGGCTTCGTGCAGGACGAATGGCGAGTGAGACCGAACTTCACGCTCAACTACGGCGTGCGGTACGACGTGATCGTGCCCATCGGGGAGGTGCGGCAGCGCCTCAATGCGTTCGCGCCCGGACGATCGTCCACGATCGACCCCACGGCGCCGGTCGGCCTTCTTTTTCCCGGTGACGAAGGCGTGCCCGATCGGATTGCACACATCTACCGAAAGGCCGTCAGTCCGAGATTTGGCCTGGCGTGGGATCCGGGCGGCGACGGCAAACTGTCCATCCGCAGCGGCTACGGGATCTTCTGGGATGGCTTCACCAACGGCACGAACGCCGCGTTTCAGGCTCCGCTGAGCGCGTTGCCCTGGACGCAGGCTTACCAGGTTCCAGGGCCATTCCTCGACTTCTCTAATCCGTTGGGTGCGCGGCCGCCGTTCGATCAAAAGAGCTATCCCCAGCCCACCACTGTGCTGACGACGGAACCCGGCATGCGGCCCGCCTATGCGCAGGACTGGAACTTCTCGGTACAGCGCTCGCTGGGCGCGGAGCTGGTCCTGGAGGCGCAATATGTCGGTACCAAGGGCACGCGCCTGCCGCGCTTCATTGAGGCGAACCCGGCCGTCTTTGGTTTGGGGGCGACGCCGAACAACGCGGATCGCCGCCGGGTCTACGCGGGCTGCACGAGCCCGGAAGCTCCGTGCGATTTCGCCTCGGTCGGCCTGCTCGTCAACGCAACCAATTCGACGTACCACGCGGCGCAAGTGAGTTTTTCGCGGCGCTTCAGCACCGGGGCGGGTTTCCGCTTGTCCT
>CAYRPT010000122.1:0-8904 GCA_964425895.1 uncultured Solibacteraceae bacterium
CGACATGCTGGTGCAATCGCTGCGGGACGAGGACGTCACCTTGGCCGAAGTGGTGAAATCGGCCGGCTACGCGACGGGGCTGATCGGGAAGTGGGGACTCGGAGAGCTCGAACAGCCGGGGCATCCGCTGCGCCAGGGATTCGACAGCTTCTACGGCTACCTGAACCAGGTGCACGCGCACAACTACTTCCCGGAGTTCCTGTGGCGCAACCGGGAACGCGAGAAGCTGGCCAATGTGGTGCGGCTGGCGCCGCGGCCCTATGGCGGCTTTCACGGGGGCTGGGCCGCCGAGCGCGGGCAATACTCGCACGACCTGTTTGTCGCGGAAGCGCTCTCCTGGATCGAGTCGCACCGAGCCGGCCCCTTCTTCCTCTATCTGGCGCTGACCACTCCCCACGCGAACAACGAAGCGACGCCGGCTACCGGCAACGGCGCCGAAGTTCCGGACTACGGGATCTACGCCGCCCAGGACTGGCCTGATCCCGACAAAGGTCAGGCCGCCATGATCTCGCGGATGGACCGCGACATCGGCCGGCTGCTGGACCATCTGCAAAGCCTCGGGTTGGCCGAGAACACGCTCGTGCTCTTCTCGTCCGATAACGGCCCTCATCTCGAGGCCGGCAACAACGCGCTGCGGTTCAACCCGTCCGGACCGTTCCGCGGGATGAAGCGCGACCTGTACGAGGGCGGCATTCGCGTGCCCTTCATCGCGCGGTGGCCCGGCCGGATCCAGCCCGGCCGCGTGTCGGACCACGCCGGCTACTTCGGGGACGTGATGGCCACCCTGGCCGAGCTCACCGGCGTTCCCGCGCCACCGCAACGGGATTCCGTCAGCTTCCTTCCAACCCTCTTGGGCGAGACGAAGCGCCAGCAGCAGCACGAGTATCTTTATTGGGAGTTCTATGAGGGCGGCTCGGCGCAGGCTGTGCGCCGGGGCCGGTGGAAGGGCGTCCGCAAGCCGATGCTCTCCGGTCCGATCGAGGTGTATGACCTGTCGCTCGATCCCGGAGAAAAATACAACGTCGCCCGCATTCACGAAGACGTCGTTCGGGAGATGGAAGGGATCATGTCGCGCGCGCACCGGCCCCATCCCAACTGGAAGGCGCCGTCTCCGTCTGCGCCGGCGCGTTAACGGCGCCCCGCGGCGCCGGCGGTGCGGAGCAACCCGGCGAATGGCGGACGGAGATCTGCCGGGACCGTCGTCTGGCGGCGGTCCCGGCTCCCTCCTCCTGCTTGCCCCCCCTTCTTCAGGCTTCCTTTTTCGTCTTACGGCAGCCGGCTGCGGAAGCGGTCGCGGATCTGATCCACTGCGCTCGCCGCGTCGACGGCGGCCGCCGAGTTCCCCGTCGCCACCTGCAATGTATCGATGCATCCCACTTCACCCGCCGGGGATGTGATCGAGCTGGTGACGGCGATGGTCCCCAGGTTCAGCGGCGGCAGCGGCACCGGGATCACGGTGTTCAGCGGAGTCAGCGGAGCGGCGCCGACCAGCGGGAACACGCTGTTGCCGATCACGAGATCGACATTCCAGATTCCGGTGGCGAACTCGGACTCAAGATCGAACGTCAGCGTGAGTCCGCTCACCGTGTAAAGAACGTCCACCGAACTCAGGCAGCCGTCCGGCAGGAAGCCTTGATCCGAGAGATTGCTCCACACTTGCGCCCAGTTGCCGGCCGGATCGAAGGCGCCCTGGTACAGCGCCGGCATGAAGAATCCGTCGAGCGGAAGCGTGGCGACGCCGAGCGGGTTCAGCGCGGGGCTGTTGAACGCCGGACGGGGATCGAGTCCGCCGTCCGCGATCCGGCTGACGCTCCGCAGCAGCGGATTGGTAAACGTCGCTCCGGGAATGACGGCGGCGCCGTTGGCGCAGGCGGCCAGGTCAGCCGCGCCGAGATTGAACCAGCGACTGTTCGACACGAAGAGGCTGGCCGGGATGTTGGCGCAGACCGTGCCATCCACCAGCTCCACAATCTCGTTGACGTCGGTAATGATGGAGTTCCAGAACTTGCCGGCGGTGTTCTCCTTGAATTCGAACCCGCCGCTGCTGGAGTTGGCGCCGCCGGCCACGCCGGAGCCGATGCAAGTTACGTTCGCCACCTGGGGCATCGACACCGGCGATGCACCGCCCACACTGCTGCTGCCCTCGATGCAGTTGTTGCCGAGATCGTCGTCCTGGATCGAGAACCAGAACTGCCCCTTGCCCGTGTAGCCCTGGTCATAGTCGAAGGAATCGTCGCGGTTAAAGGCGGCGATCAGGTACTTCGTGTTCACCGTGCCGCCGAACCATTCGAAGGCGTCGTCATCATTGGCGAAGACCTCGACGTGCTCGACGACCGTTCCCGCGCCGACCGCTCCGAAGGTCAGCCCGTTGATCTCTTCATCCGGGGCCAGCTCCGTGCCCCCGTGCCGGATGGACGTGTAGCGGAGTATTCCCGAAGAGTCGTTCACGTTCGGCGAAGCGCCGCCGCCGTAGGTCGCGCGGACGTCCGTAAAGCCTTCGAGAAGGGTCTCGCCGCCGGGGACATTGACCGTCGAGCGGCCGAGAAGAATGACGCCGCCCCACAACCCGCGATTGTCCTTGCCGAGGTCACTTGGGTTAGCGACGTCGTCGGACACCGCCGTAAAGATAATCGGATCGGTGGCCGTGCCCAAGGCGTAGAGCTTCCCGCCCCGGGTGACAATCAGTGCGGAGGCGGTTTCCGGCTGGTCCGGCGCCACCGGGGGCTTGCCCTTAATGACCGTGCCGGCCTGAATGGTCAAGGATTCGCCGTCCTCGACGTAGACGCGGCCGTCGAGGATGTAGGTATTATCCTTCGTAAACGTTACGTTTCCGACGATATCGGCGTCGGTGATCGTGATGTCGGCGGCGCGCACCGCGGCAGCCGCGAGCAGGCACACTGCGCCCGTCTGTATCAATCGGTTCATTGTTTTACCCTCCGGACGTTTTCACCGGGCGTTCCGCGGCCCGGTACTAGCAAGTCTAAGAGGGAGGCATTGCAGCCTGACGAACAGTGGATATCGGCTTCTTCAACGGGACAATAAGATTTCGTTACCGGATAATTTCTACGACTGCCGGACTCATTCCGCGACAATCGCGGGCCAGACCTCGCCGTTGGCGGGAAGCTCGATCGCAAAGTCGTGCAGATCCCTGCCCGAGACGACCTCGGGGCAAAGAACGTGAGCAAAGCCGGTTCACCGGGTTCGCTACCCGCGAGAGTTGCCGGCCTGAAGCTTCGCCACCGCTTCAATGTGATAGGTCTGGGGGAACAGATCGATCAGGGTGAGCGATTCGAACTGGTATCCGCCGGCGAGCAGCGGCGCCAGGTCACGACCGAGCGTCGGCGGCTCACACGAGACGATCGTCAGCCGGCGCGGGCGCAAGCGCAGCAGTTCCCGCACCACGCCCTTGCCCAAGCCGCTGCGCGGAGGGTCGGCCACGACCAGTTCCGGCGCGCCGGTCATCGTCGCGAGAAACATCTCCGCCGTGCTGCATTGCACCTCGACGGGTAACTCCGCCCGGCCGGCGTTGAACTCCAGGTCGGCCGCCGCGGCCCGCACCGCCTCGGCCGCCACTACCCGGCCGAACCGCCGCGCCAGCGGCAGCGAGAAGAGTCCGACGCCCGCGAACAGATCGAGGGCCAGCTCCCCCGACTCGCCGGCGGTCGCTAACTGTACCAGCCGGTCGATCAGAAACCGGTTGACCTGAAAGAAGGAGCGGTGACCGACGCGGAAGGTCCCGCCCGCGGCGGCATACTCCAGGGTCGCGTCCGCCGCGCCGGGAATGTGCTTGCCGCACCAGTCGAAGAAGCTCCGGGCCACGCGCTGGGCGCCGGTCTCGCGCACGTTTACCTGGACGCGCTCCCCGTTGGTAAACAACTCGATCGACCGCAGAAACTTCGGGAAGCGCGGCTGATGCCCCATCTGCCGCAAGTGCGCCAAGGCCTCGTTCAGCAACGGGGCGGCGATGGGGCACTGCATCACTGGTTGCAGCACGTGAGAGCCGCTTCGGAAGTAGCCGATCCGGCTTCCCTCCACGTGAAGCTGGATCCGGTTGCGGTACTCCAGCGGCGGTCCCGCGACGACCTCGATTTCCGGCGCCTCCACCCTGCCCGCCCGGCGCAGCGCTTCGCGGAGGATCGCCTCCTTCCAGCCCAACTGCTCCGCATACGGCGCCTGCTGGTAGTGGCATCCGCCGCACCGGCCGAAGTACTCGCAGGGCGGCTCGGCGCGATGCGGCGACGGCTCCAGAATCTCCACCAGCCGGGCGCGCACCAACCCTTTAGTCTCCGCGACGGCCTCGACGCTCACGCGCTCCCCGGGAAGCACGAACGGCGCCAGGACAACCTTGCCGTTCAGGCGTCCCATGCCGGCGCCGCCGTAAACCGGCTTCTCGATGAGGATTTCGTTTAGGATAGAGAATTGCCCTCTCCAGAATGAAACCACGAGTATTTTCCGGAGTCCAACCCTCCGGCGACCTCCACATCGGCAACTATCTCGGAGCGTTGAAGAATTGGGTCCGCATCCAGGACGACTACGAGTGCATTTACTGCATCGTCGATCTGCACGCCGTCACAGTCTACCAGGAACCCACGGAGCTGCGGGCCGGCATCGAGCGGCTGGCGGCGCAGTTCCTCGCGGTCGGATTGGACCCGGCGAAGTGCTCGATCATCGTGCAGTCCTCCGTCGCGGCCCACGCCGAGTTGGCCTGGCTGCTCACGTGTGTTACGCCGGTCGGGTGGCTCGAACGGATGACGCAGTACAAGGACAAGGCGGCCAAACAACAGACGGTTGGCGACGGCCTGCTCCAGTACCCCGTGTTGATGGCCGCCGACATCCTGCTCTACCAGGCGCAACTGGTGCCGGTGGGGGAAGATCAGACCCAGCATCTCGAACTGACACGCGACATCGCGCAGCGCTTCAATTCCCTGTACGGTGAGACGTTCGTCATGCCTGAGACGCAACTGCCGTCCGTCGGCGCGCGCGTCATGGGCTTGGACGACCCCGAAGCGAAGATGAGCAAATCGGCTCCGGGGTCCGGCCACGCGATCGCCCTGCTCGACGAGCCCGCCGTGATTCGCCGGAAGATCATGCGGGCCGTCACCGACGCTCAGCCGGAGGTCAGGTTCGAATCGTTGGGTGCCGGCATTCGGAATCTGCTCACCATCTTCCAGGCCTTCACCGGCTGGACCGACGACCAGTTGAAGTCCCACTTCGCCGGCCGGCGCTACGGCGATACCAAGAAGGAGGTGGCCGAGGCGGTGGTCGCCGGGCTGGAGCCCATCCGGAGGCGCTATGCGGAAATCGTTTCGCGGCCGGGCTACGTGGCCGACGTAGTGGAAGAGGCCGCGGCTCGCGTGCGGCCGATCGCCGACTCAACGGTGGCGCTGGTGAAGAAACGCATGGGGCTCTTCACGCGCGACTAGGGCGTTGGTGCGGCTCCGGCGCCCCGATAGCCTTGGAGAGCCTGATTGATGGACGCTTCCGGCAAACCCGCGACGGTAAGGGAGGCCGAGGCCCGAAAGGGGCCGGTCTCGCTGGCCGCCTACTTAGTCCTTCTCCGCGAAAACCACAATTTTCGCTTCCTGTGGCTCGCCCAGATGGTCAGCGAGATCGGCGACTGGCTTTACACGGTGGCAATCTACAGCCTGTTGCTGGAACTCACGGGCAGCGCGAAATCGGTGGCCGCCGCGGTTGTTCTTCAGGTGCTTCCCCAGTTCTTCATCGCGCCGTTGGCCGGCGTGATCAACGACCGCCTCAGCCGCAAACGGGTGATGATTCTGGCCGATCTCGCACGCGCCGTGATCGTGCTCGGCATGCTGGTGGTGAGCGTCTGGCACACTACGTGGCTCGTCTACGTGCTGCTCGTGCTCGAGAGCTTCATGTGGGGGTTCTTTGAGCCGGGGCGGAGCGCGGTGATTCCGAACATCACCCGGGACCGCCAGGAGACGCTGGTGGCCAACGCCCTGTCTTCCACCACCTGGAGCTTCAATCTCGCCGTGGGCTCGTTCATCGGGGGCTTGATGGCCGTGGTCTTCGGCCGGGAGACGGTGTTCGTGGTCAACTCCTGCACCTTTCTGGTGTCGGCCCTGTTCCTCCGGCGGATGAGTTTCGTCGAGCCCCACCTCGACCACGCCGCCCCTTTCCGGGCCCGCGACCTGGCGGATTTCTCACCGGTGATCGAAGGATTCCGTTACGTGGCCAGCGACGTGCGGCTGCTGGCGACGCTTCTCGTGAAGGCCGGCCTGGGGATACTCGGTGCTCACTGGGTGGTGTTGCCCATCTTCGGCGAGCGGATCTTCCCGGTGGATCTCGGGGTGCTGGACGCCAATCGGGCCGCCATGCTCGGCATGAGCCTGTTGATGGGCTCCCGCGGCATCGGAGCACTGCTCGGACCGCTGATCGGCGGCCGCTGGGCCGGCACGCGCCAGAAGCGGCTGCGCACGGGAATCGTCGCCGGCTTCCTTTTGCTGGCCGCCGGGTACACTTTCTTGGGCGCCGCCCCGACGGTCGTCTGGGCGATCCTGGCAGTGATCCTGGCCCACGCGGGCGGCAGCATCGTCTGGGTCTTCTCCACCACCCTGCTCCACTACCAAGCTGAGGACCGCTTCCGCGGCCGGGTCTTCTCCGCCGACTTCGCGTTCCTGGTGGTGACGATGGCGACAGTCTCCTGGGCCTCGGGGACGGCGGTCGATTTCGGTGTCTCGGTCCGGCTCATCTGCTACGTCACCGGAGCGTTTGCTCTGGCGCCCGCGGCCCTGTGGACCTGGCTCGCGTTGCCGCTCTGGCGAAAGCGAAAACCGGCAGCCCCCGGAACCCAGGACACGGACCCGGCCAGCTAAACGAGAGCGGCGCGGAGCCCTTCTCGCGAACCACCCCTTTTGACAGCCGGCGGCGCCGGACGGCGCCCGGCTCCCGCTGGACCACGCCGCCGCGCACTTCCGTCATCGATCGACGGCGCCGCGGACACCGTCTTCACCCGCCGGAGCACAGAGCGGCTTTGGCCGCAACCAAACGGGAACCGATGCGGTCGACGAAATCGTCGCGCTGCGCAAAGAATGTTGCGGTTAGTAGTACAGAACAGTCACCTCCACCTCGCCCTTCCCCCACACCGTCTGCCGCCCGACGCCCGTGAATCGAGCCGCTTTCAGATACGGCACAAATTCGCCCAACTCCCCTTCGTAGTCCGCATCGCCGACAAACCCGCCAATCGGGTGCCGCTGTCCCGTCCGGCTGCTCCGCCGCGTCAGTTTCACCGGCGTCAGCTCGCACCGTGTCATCCGCACGCGGCCGGCCCGCTCGCCAAAGCCACTGAAGTCGATCGGCAGCGGCCCCGAATCATACAACTGCCGCAGCGTACTCAGGCGGTCGCGGATTCGCGCCGCCAGCACCCCAAAATCCGGCCGCTCGGCCGTCTCGCGGCCGCTCTTCAACTCGGTCGGTGTGAGGAAGCGCACGCGGAGCCGCTCCACCGGCGCCGGCGGCGGCTCCAGGCTCAGCGTCAGCGGCGGCAGGTCCCGCTTGACGCCGGACACCGGCCCGTCAAATACCTGCGTCTCTTTGCCGCCCTCGTCCAACTGAGTTACCCCCGCCAGATCCGCCCGCCCCCGCATCGGACCCAAACCCTCCCGCGCAAGCCGCGCGAACGCCAGCGCCAGGTATTCCACCGCCGGATGTTTCATATCGAACAGGTTCAAGTCGAAGCAGAAGCCTTCACCGCGCTCCACGGTCCGCCCGTCCAAATGCGCCGCCCGGAACACGAACGGACGCGGCCAGTCCGCCAACCCGCTCGGACCCTTCCCCACCGCCCCCGGCTCGAACATTCGCGCGTACGGGCACTCCTTCCGGACCTCGCACTGCCGCGGCCCCGGGCAACCCGGCACGCAGGCGATCTTCCGGAGGATCTCCCCGAACGCTCCCCGCACGACGTTACTCGCCTTCCCGCCCGGAAAATACACTGGCTCCCTCGCTACAAACGAGAACCGTAGCCGGTAGAGACGGAAATTCAGGTCTTCTTTTCCCACCCTGCCACGCGTCGGAAGGGACATCGGCGCCTGTCCCCGCTGCTCCATGGTACCCCCTGCGGCCCTACCGGCACCTCCTTGGAGATCGTCTTGTGCTCCGGTCCGCCCATCGCCGGCGGCCGTTGCCCAGCAGTTCGCTGCCCGGCTCGGATCTCTGCTACGCTCCATGGGATGCGCCTGCTTGCACTGAGCGCCATGCTCCTCGGGATGACGTCCGCGGCCGCTCAGGAGTGGCCCGCCGTCGGGGGCGATCCCGGTGGGATGAAGTATTCGCCGCTCGATCAGATCAACAAGACCAACGTCAGCCGGCTGCGGATGGCCTGGGAGTTCGACACCGGGGATTGGAGCGACGGCTCGCAATACCCGAGCCGCTCGGCCTTCGAGGCTACGCCGGTCGTCGTGGAAGGGATCCTTTATATCACCTCACCGTTCGGCCGGCTGTTCGCGCTCGACCCGGAGACCGGCGCCAAGCTCTGGGACTTCGATCCCAAAATCGACCGGACCGTCCGGCTCAACCTGTTCGTGAATCGCGGCGTCACCTACTGGACCGACGGCCGGAAGAAGCGCATCTTCCTGGGCGACCTGCACGGCCGGCTCTGGTCGCTCGACGCGAAGACCGGCGCTCTCGACCCCTCCTTCGGCGACCACGGCGTGCGGGATCTCACGGCCGGAATGGTCGAGGGCTTTGACCGCTCGTGGTACCGGCTGCCTTCGCCGGTCGCTGCCTGCGGCGATGTCCTGGTGGCGGGCGGATGGGTGCCGGACGGACGGCCTCAGGGGCCTAGCGGCGACATCCGCGGATTCGACGCCCACTCCGGCCGCCTGCTCTGGCGGTTTCACACCGTGCCGCGGCCAGGCGAGTTCGGCCACGACACCTGGAAGG
>CAYRPT010000123.1:0-8901 GCA_964425895.1 uncultured Solibacteraceae bacterium
TACTGAAAAGAAATGACATCTCCACGAAGCAAAATAAAATCCGATCACCTCAGCCCGGCCCGGCGCCTGCTCCACGAGAGACCGTGGAGCGGGCAGTCTTGTCCGCCACGCCGGCGGTCTCGCCGGCGGCAACCCCATCGCAACATACTGAAACAAAATGACATCTCCTCGAAGCAAAATAAAATCCGGTCACCTCAGCCCGGCCTGGCGCCTGCTCCACGCGAGACCGTGGAGCGGGCAGTCTTGTCCGCCACGCCGGCGGTCCCGCCGGCGGCAACTCCGCGGGGGTCGCACCCCGCCCGGTCTTCAGCTCGGCCTGGCGGTCCGCTCCACCCTCTCGCGTGGAGCGCTTTCACGATTCTGTCATCCTGTTGCGGAGTTAGAGGTCTTTTAATAAAGTTACACTTGTGCGGGGTCTTTTCCTTCTTCCGGTGCTCGCCGCCGGGCTGGCCGCTGAGGAAGCAGCGGTGGACGGGGCCGAGGTGCATGCCGAGGCGGCGTTCGACACGCGCATCGGGCTGAGCCGGAGGTCCGATATCGTTCTTCACAACCGGGCGCGCGTGCGGGCTTCCAGCGGAAATTGGTACGACGTCAGCCTGATTCCGATCTATCGCTACAAGGTGAACAACAACCTGATGCTGTTCGGAGGGTCGTTCTTCACGTGGATCCGGCCCGCGAATTGCGAAGCGAGTCGCGCGCTTGTGGTGCGGCCCTTCGGCGGGGTGGAGCCTTCCCTGCATTGGGAGCGCTGGTCGCTGGCCGCGCGCAGCGGCTACGAACGGTTCCTGGCGATCGACGGGCCCGACTACAACCGCTACCGTCAGCGCTTCCGCATCATTCGTCGCAACGGTTGGACGCCCTACGGGAATATCGAGCTCTTCTGGCTGAATAGCGGCCATTGCACCACGCGGTACGGCACGGGGTTCCGGCGGGACTTCGGGAAGCGCGACGGCATCGAGTTCACCTACTGGTACGAGACCCGGAAATTCACCGGCGGCGGAATCCGCCACGTGTTCGCCGTGACGTTCCACCTGAATTTCAAGGGGCTGGCGCCGGACTGGTGATGCCGGGGGGGGCCGCGGGCGCGCGAGCCGGGCGTCCGGCTTTGCGCGCCAGCGTTCGGAAGAATTCCTAGTTCGGCACGTCGGTCGAATCGAGGACGTGTTTGTCGCGCGCGATACCCACGACCAGGAAGATCATATCCGCCGTGCCCGTGTTCTCGAAGGAATGGACTTCATTCAGGCGGATCGGGATGACGTCGTCTTTCCGGATCACCGCCTGCTCCTTGCCCACGCCAACGCGCCCCTCGCCCTCCATAACGTAATAGAATTCCTCGACGCCGCGGTGAACATGGGCGCCGATGGAGGCCCCCGGCGGGAGCAGGATGTGATCCACGTAGGACCAGTTGGTGCGGAACACCTCCGGCTGGAGCACGCGGCGGTACCGGGCCGTTCCCTTGCCGCCGTTCATTCCCTCGACGGGCCGCAGCCGGCCCCGATCGAGCCGCATGGTCATGAACACGGGAACGGGATCGATGGGTACGCCCACGCGGCCGTCGGCGAGATCGAAGACGTCGTACTTGCCCTTGACCCGGCTCACGGCAATGTTCATCCACTCCGTGGGTTTGTCGGTAGGGTTGTAGATGGCGTGCGAGTGGCCCATGACGCAGGGGGCGCCGGCTGGGCCGGTCAGGCGGGACGTCCGGCCGTCGATGGTGAACTCGGCCTCGTTGTCGAAGATGACGAACATCTCCTCCATGTCGTTGTGGAAGTGATGGCCGATGCCGGATTTCGGCGGAATGACGCCGCGATGGAGAAACAGCAGGTTCGTCGAAAGCGTGGTCGCGTCAAACAGGCCCGTGTACCGAAGCTCGCCCGGACCTCCGTGAACGTTCTTGGCCGCGCGGTACTGGGACGGGTTCGGATGGGCGATACGGTTTGCCAGCGGCTGGGCCGCGGCCGGAGGAATCAGAGCTGCCAGCCCGGCAGCGATTGCAGCAGTTGTACACAGCGTTTTCATAGTCAGCTCCACCACACTTCTCCTTCTGCCAGGTGCGCCTTCACGACGTCCGGGTTGAGTTCGAGGCCGAGGCCCGGCTTGTTCGGCAGCTTCACGAAACCGTTCTCGATCAGCGGACCGTCATGCACGATCACATCGTCCATCCAGTCTCCCTTAAACAGCACGGTCTCGCAGGCGAGATAGTCCCGGATGGAGGCCGCCCACTGGATGGTGGCCATGGTGTTTACGAGGCTTCCCGTGTTGTGATTCGCCATCGGCAGGCTGTACAGGTCGGCGAGGTCCGCCATGCGCTTGGTTTCGAGGAAGCCGCCCGAGTTCCGCAGGTCGGGGTGAAGGATGTCGCAGCCGTGATGCACCACGAATGGCAGCGCCTCGGCCCGCCGCATCCAGTTCTCGCCGGTCATGATCGGCACCGGAGACATCGCCGTCAGGCGGGGCCAGCTTTCCGAATAGGCTACCGGCATCGGATCCTCGAGCACCAGTGGCTTCATGGGCGCCACCGCTTCGGCAAGCTGAATCGAGGTGCGGAGATCGTACTCCCAGTGGCAGTGGACCAGAATATCGTGGTCCCAGCCGATGGCCTCGCGGCAGTTCTCGAAACTCTGGCGGACCAGGCGCAGTTCCTTCGACGACAACAGCCGGTTCGCCAGGTCGCGGCCGGGGTCGTCCGCGGGTCTGGTGTGATCCAGGCCGAACTTGTGCGCGCTGATGCCCGACGGATTGGCCTTCACGCTTTGCGCCCATTCGCGGCACGAAGCCTTGTCCAGCATGTTCTTCGGGCGGGCATGATCGTAGACGCGCACCCGGTCGCGAAACGCGCCGCCGAGCAGCGTGGTGGCGGGCCGGTTCAGGATCTTCCCGGCCAGGTCCCACAGCGCCATCTCGATGCCGCTCACCGCGCGCATGAGGGCGTGGGCGGAGCCGTCGGTCCGCCGCCCGAGATGCACGAAGATCCGGTCGATCTCGAGTGGATCGAGCCCCGCCAGCTCCGGTTTCAGCGCCAACACCTGTTCCTTGACGCCCACGCCCGGCGAGCCGTAGGCTTCGCCGATTCCGTAGAGTCCGGCGTCGCTCTCCACCTTGACGAGGGTGAAGGTGCGCCAGCCCTCGAACACCATGGTCTTGAGATCGCGGATCTTGACCTTGCCCTTTTCCTGAGCGGCCAGCCGGTGGTAGCCGGCGAGGAAGCCGGCGCCGCCCGTGGCGGCCAGGAACTGTCGCCGTGTCAATGAATGCATGGCTGACATCGTACAGCGGGCGGGCCTTGCGTGGCCAGCCCGGGTTCGCCGCGGCGGGCCATCACCCACCGCGGGGCGGAGTGTGGCCGCTCGGTGCGCGAGCCGGAGCGGGATTCGGGCGAGCCGCTGTGGGACAATACGGAAGCCTATGAGCCAGCAGTTCAATGCGCAACCGACCCAGGTGGAGATCGAGAAGACCGCCCAGTATCGGGAGGCTTACGCCAACAGCGTTCAGGTGAGGGTCAGCCTGTGGGATTTCTTCCTGATGTTCGGCACCATCAACCAAACCAGTCCCGACACCGTCACGATTGAGAGCTTCCAGGGCGTCTATCTCAGCCCGCAGCAAGCGAAAGCGCTCATGAACGTTCTGCTCCAGAACATCCGGCAGTACGAGGCGACCTTCGGCGAGATCCGCCTGGAACCCGTGGCGGGAAAGGGCGCCGGGCCTGTCCAGTGATGCGCCGCAGGCGCCGTCAACGGGCTGCTCCGGGGCCGCTGGCCTGCTTCTCTAACGCATAGCCCCGCGCTCACGCGCTTTCCCGTCGATGCCGTCGCCGGGGGCCAGGTGATCCTCGTCCAGCCGGCTCTCGGGCGCGATCAGGCGGGCGCCGCGGTGGTAGGTGAAGTAATGGAAGGCCCACTGTACGAACACCAGCACTCGGTTCTGAAACCCGACGAGATACATCAGGTGCACGAACAGCCACACCAACCAGGCCGGCAAGCCGGAGAAGCGCAGCGGCCCGAGATCGGCCACGGCCGACGCCCGCCCGATGGTGGCCAGCAGCCCCTTGTCCCGGTACCGGAAACCGGGCTCCGCTTTTCCCGCCAGGCGCCGGCGGATCACGCGCGCAACGTACCGTCCCGCCTGCATCGCCGCCGGGGCGATGCCCGGGAGCAACCGCCCTTTCCGGTCAACCGCCCTCGCCAGATCGCCGATCACGAAGATCTCCGGATGTCCCGGCACGGTCAGGTCGGGCCCCACCACGACCCGCCCCGAGCGGTCGAGCTCGCATCCCGTTCGCTCTGCGATTACTCTGCCGAACGGCGAGGCCGCCACTCCGGCCGCCCACAGAACCGTCCTCGATTCGATCCGCTGCACGCCCGCCGGGCTGTCGATGTCCACGCCGCACGCATCGATGCCAGTTACCCGGACCCCGGAGCGGCACCTCACGGAGAGCCGGATGAGCGCCCGCTCCGCCTTCCGGGACAGAACCTCGGGGAAGCCGGGTAGTACCCGAGGGGCGCCGTCCAGCAGAAGGATAGACGCCTCCTCCGGATGGATGGAGCGGAAGTCTCCCTTCAGTGTGTCGTTCGCGATTTCACCCAGTGCGCCCGCCAACTCCACGCCGGTCGGTCCGGCGCCGACGACGACAAACGTGAGCCAGGCGCGGCGCGCATCCGGATCTTTCTCTCGCTCGGCGGCCTCGAAGGCGTAGAGAATCCGTTTCCGAATCTCGGTGGCATCCTCGATGCTCTTCAACCCCGGGGCGGCCGTTTTCCAGTGATCCTGGCCGAAGTAATGGTTTCGCGCGCCGGCCGCGACGATCAGCGTGTCGTAGGGAATCTTTTCGCCGTCGCGCAGGATGAGGGCGCGGCGCTCCGCGTCCAGATCCACGGCCTCGCCCAACAGCACCCGGGTGTTTTTCTGGCGGCGCGCCACGGCGCGGAGCGGAGCCGCGATGTCGCCGGGCGAAAGGCCCCCGGTAGCCACTTGATACAACAACGGCTGGAACAAATGGAAGTTCCGCCGGTCCACCAGCGTCACGGCGCAGTCCACGCGCGCCAGCGCCCGGACCGCGTACAGACCTCCAAATCCGCCGCCGAGAACTACGATCCGGTGCCGTGGCGTCATGGTTGCCATCCTCTCGAAACGCACCAGAGGAGCAGCCCCGAACGGGCGGTCCAGCCGGCGGTGCGCACCCAGTTGCTGAAAACCAGTTTCCTATGCGCGGCGGCCGAGAATCCAACCATGAGCGAGCGGTGTTGCGGGACTTGCAGGAAAGCCGTGGACAGCCAGATGAGAACCACGAGCGCCAGTCCTCCCCAGGCCGCCGCCGGACTCACAGAAGGGGGCCGAATCACGGCCATCGCCAGCGAGGTCCCGGCCTCCACCAGCATTACGGGGCCGACAACCAGGGTGGTGCGGCGCGTGTGTTGGGTTTCGTAGTCCGGAAACGCGGTGCGCCCGGCGTGGGCAAACAATGGGTAATGGACGACCTGCACGAACCAGATCAGTCCGGTGAGAAACAGCGCGGCCGCGAGATTGAGAAACAGAAAGAGTACTTCCACACGAAATAGGATGCGCGGCTGGTCGCCCGGAGATCCATGCTCTTCGGGCTCAGCCGCGCCGGGAAAGGTACCTGAGAAAGGTCGCGCCGGAAAAAGCGGAGCGCGTCAGCTCCGGGGCATGATCACCGAGTCGATCACGTGAATCACGCCGTTCGAGGTTTCAATATCGGTCTTGACGACTTTCGCGCCGTCGACCATGACGCCCGTGGAATTGGCCCGGATCTTTACGTTCTGGCCCTGAACCGTCTTGGCGTTGGACAGTTTCACCACGTCAGCGGCCATCACCTTGCCCGCGACAACGTGGTAGGTGAGGATGGCGACCAACTTGTCCTTGTTCTCCGGCTGCAACAGGCTCTCCACCGTGCCGGCGGGCAACTTCGCGAAGGCCTCGTCGGTCGGAGCAAACACCGTAAACGGACCGGATCCCTTCAAGGTTTCCACCAGGCCGGCGGCCTTCACTGCCGCCACCAGAGTGTTGAACTGTCCGGCGCCGGCGGCCGTGTCAACGATATCAGCGGCGGAGCCGGCGAAGCCCGACGCCGCGAGCATCAGGGTGCAAGCGATCACAGAAAGTTGTTTCTTCATGCAAGTCTCCAATCTCTGACTCAAGTTTCTTGGAGCCGCACAGGCTTTGTGGTACGCTGCGCCATGCGGTCCACCGGGCGCGGTGGCGAATCGGTTTTGGCAACGGACTACCGCGCACAGCCTTATGGATTGTGGGTTGTGTGGGGGGGCGCTAAATTAGTTCGCGGTTCGCCGCGACCCCGCGGGAGCGCCGGAGGCTTCGTCGGGGAGGCTCAAATGCTTCTCGAGCACCGCGATCAGGTCGGACGGCCGCACCGGCTTGCTCAAGAAGTCGTTCATGCCCGCGGAGAGGCATTTGCCCCGGTCCGTCTCCATCGCATAGGCGGTCATGGCGATGATCGGCGCGCTGCCGGCAGGCTCGTCGAGCGCGCGGATCCGGCGGGTGGCGTCGATGCCGTCCATCTCGGGCATCTGGCAGTCCATGAAAACCACGTCGTAGCGCCGCTCCCGTACCGCGGCGACAGCCTCCATTCCGTTGGCCGCCACGTCGACCGACAGTCCCAGTCTGCCCAGCATCGCCTTGCCGACTTTCTGATTGATGGCGTTGTCCTCGACCAGCAGCGCCCGGCGCCCCTGGAACCTCCGGACCTGGTGTTCCCAGCCGCCTCGCGAGTGCGCCTCTGGCAGGGAGTGGATGGTCATCATTCCGGAGGCCACACCGTATCCGGCGCGCCGGATCACCCGCGACAGAACTTCATAGAACACCGCGGTCCGCACCGGCTGGACCAGGTAGGCGTCGAACCCGGCCTGTTCAAAACGGGCGCCGTCGCCGCGCTCGCTGATGGACATCAACACGACCAACGGCGTTCGACGCAAATCCCCGTTCTGTCGAACGGCCGCGGCCAGCTCCTCGGGTGTCATGCCGGGAGCGCGGCGGTCGAACAGCACCGCGGCAAACGGATCTCCGGCTTCCAGCGCGTTACCGAGCAGAGTGATCGCCTCCTGTCCGGAACCGGCCTCCTGAGAGCGCATGCCCCACTCCTTACATTGCTCGGCTAGTACCAGCCGTCCGAGCGGGATGGGGTTGACGACCAGCACCCGCAAGCCCTGAAGGCTGGCGTCAGGCGGGGGCGCCGCAACCGGGGCCGGGTCGCGGGTGAGCGGCAGAGTTACCGCGAATGTCGAGCCTTGACCTACCCCGGTGCATACCTCGACTTCCCCCCCCATCAGACGCACCAGGTGGTCCGAGATGGCCAGGCCCAGTCCCGCGCCCTCGTGCCGGCGGGTGGTCGAGGCGTCAAGCTGCGTGAATTTCCGGAACAGCAAGGGCACCTTCTCGTCGGGAATCCCGATTCCCGTATCGTGTACCGCCAGCCGCATGAGCGCCTTCTCCGGGTCGGACTCGAGGCAGTCCAGATCCACGAGCACATGGCCCTGTTCGGTGAACTTGATTGCGTTGCCGATCAGGTTCAGCATCACCTGGCGGATCCGTCCCGGATCTCCCACAAACCGTTGCGGCGCTCGAGATCCGAACAGCAGCCCCAGATAAACCCCCTTGGCATCGGCGGCGGGAGCCATCAGCTCGACCACGTCCTCCAGTGTCACCTTCAGATCGAACGGAATCCTGGCGATGCTCACCTGCCCGCGCTCGATCTTCGAGAAGTCGAGGATGTCGTTGACAATGTGGAGGAGAGCCTCGGTGGACCTTTGAATCGTCTCGGCCACCTCCGCCAACTGCGGCGGTAGATCCGACTCGAGCAGGATGCTCGTCATCCCCACAATGCCGTTGAGCGGAGTGCGGATCTCGTGGCTCATGTTGGCCAGAAACTGGGTCTTGGCTTCATTCGCGGCCTCCGCGGCCAACTTGGCCTCCTGGAGTTCCCGCTCCGCCTTTTTCCTGTCGGTGACGTCGCGCACAATCGCCTGAAGGTGCAGGCCCTCAGCGAGCATCAGCGGGTTCAGGCTGACCTCGGCGTCGAACTCGGAGCCGTCCCCGCGGCGGTGCTTCCACTCGAAGAACTGGGGTTCGCCCTTCTGGGCGCGCCCGATCAGCTCCAGGCTCTTCGTCCGCGAATCCCGTCCGTCCGGCTGAAGCGGAGGCGAGAAGCAGTCCGGACAGACGCCGATAATTCCCTCGCGGCCCACTCCGAAGATCTCGAGCGTCTTCGCGTTGCAGTCCACAAAGGCATCGCGGCGCATGAGCAGGATGGCGTCATTGGCTGATTCAAACAGCGAGCGGTAGCGGTTTTCGCTCTCCCGGAGCGCCGCCTCGGTCCGGGTCCGCTTGCCGATGTCCAGGAAGGCCGCGGCCATCATCCCCGGCGCCGTCCGAAAGGCGTGTACCTCGAAGACCCCGGATACTTTCTCGTCGCTGTATTCAATGCAATCGGCGCCCCAGACGCCGCCTTCGCGGCAGACACGGCGGTAGCGAGCCGGCACCTCGGAATCGGCCAAGTTGGGGAAAGCCTCCTCGATGGTCTTGCCGATGAGGGGTTCGTGATCGAAGCCGAGAATACGGGCGGCGGCTGGATTGGCGCCGGTGAACACCAACCTGCGGTCGTCCTCCAGGCGGTAGAAATGCATCCCGATCGGCAGGGACTCGATGATGCGCCCGGCTTTTTTTTCGGCTTCCGCCAACGCCAGGGAAACTACCTCGCGAAGCAGCAGCGCGTCGGTCTCCGAACTCCGGTTCTGCTGCGTTTCCAATTCGGTCAGGCGGCGGCGCAGCAAATCGCTTTCCAGCGTTGGCGGTCCACCGCGCGAGTCTGGAATATCGCCCACCGGTACGCCTCCCCTCGGTACTGCTTGATTCTTGTAATACTTTACCCTC
>CAYRPT010000124.1:0-5244 GCA_964425895.1 uncultured Solibacteraceae bacterium
GATGGCGATCAAAGGCGCCGGATCGCAGGGGGTGCAGAACGGTTCCATCAGTTGCATCGCGCTGCCGGAGTCCCTGCCGGGAGGGGTGCGCGGTGTACTGGCCGAGAACCTGATCGCGGCCTTGCTCGACCTCGAGCTGGCCTCCGGCAACGACGCCATGGCGTCTCACTCGGACATCAGGAAGTCGTCGAAGCTGATGCTGCAATTCCTGCCCGGGACGGATTTCGTGTTCTCCGGCTTCAGCTCGATGCCGCGGGAGGACAACCTTTTCGGCGGCGGGAACTTCGACGCGGAGGACCTGGACGACTACGACGTTCTCCAGCGCGACATGCAGGTGGACGGCGGCGTGCGCCCCATTACCGAGCCGGAGGCGCTGGCGGTGAGGCGGCGGGCGGCGATGGCCGTGCAGGCGGTGTTCGAAGAGCTGGACCTGCCGGCGGTAACCGGCGCCGAAGTGGAGGCGGCGGTGGTGGCGCGGTCGAGCGGCGACATGCCGGACCGCGACGTGGTAGCCGACCTGGCGGCCGTAGAGCGCTTTCTGGCGCGGCGCACGAACGTGCTGGACGTGGTCGCGGCGCTGGCCCGCCGCGGCTACCGGGACATCGCCGGGAAGGTGCTGGCGCTTCAGAAGCTGCGGATTTCCGGCGACCACTTGCAGACCTCGGCCGTCGTGCTGCCCGGCCCTCGCGTCCTCAGCGCGATCAACGATCCGAACGACTATCGCGGGCCCGGTTCGGGGTATCACCTCACGCCGGAGCGGGCCGCCGAGATCAATGCGATTCCGCAGGCGGTCGACCCGCGGACCATCGGCGCCGCCGCTTCGTCGGACTTCGCCCTGCGCGACCTGCGGGATGCCGCCGCTGGTACGAACGGTGAGGAGATCGTCATCGCGCTGGGACCGGCTTTTGGCACGGCGCTCAAGGAGACGCTGCTCGGCCTGCCGCACCGGGATGTGCTGGCGGCCTTGGTGGGCGGTGTCGAGGACGAGGGCCTGCGGCCCCGGGTGGTGAAGATTTACGCGACGTCGGACTGCGGCTTCATCGGCCACGCGGGGGCGCAGCTTTCGGGCTCGGGGATCGCCATCGGGATTCAGTCCAAGGGCACGACGGTGATCCACCGGAAGGATCTGCCTCCGCTCGACAACCTGGAGCTTTTTCCACAGGCGCCGAACCTGACTCTTGAGTCGTATCGTGTCATCGGCCGCAATGCGGCCAAGTACGCGCTGGGCAAGCCGGTGCTCCCGGTTCCGACGCAGGTTGACAACATGGCCCGGCTGAAATACATCGTGAAGACCACGATTCTGCATTTGCGGGAAACCGAGCAGGTGCGGACGGAGCGTCCCGCGCAGGAGGTGACCTGTGTTTGAGTATCCGCTGATCGAGACCGCGGCGAACCGGCTGCGCACCCGGAGCGGGCGGGCGGTGAACGAGATCACCGTGGACGCCGTGCTGGCGGGGGAGATCGGGATGGATGATCTGAGGGTGAGCGTGGAGGCGCTCGAGGCGCAGGCCGGTTTCGCCGAAGAGGCCGGGCGGCCGCAGTTGGCGGCCAACCTGCGCCGCGCGGCCGAGCTGGTGGCCGTGCCCGAGGAGAAGATCCTGGCGATCTACACGGCGCTGAGGCCGGGGCGGGCGGGGTCCGCCGAGCTGCTGGCGCTGGCCGCCGAGATGGAGACCGTCTATCACGCGCCTCGTTGCGCGGAGCTATTACGGGAGGCCGCCGAGGGGGCCGGGGCGCCCGCCGGGCGGGCGTGATGCCGCGTGGGTGTTTGCTCCCGTGTAGTCCCATAGCACGGCGCAGGGGCAGCGCTTGACGGCATCTCCGGCGAGGTGTTCGTTACGCGAGCCGAGGCCCCGGTTGGATAGTTCCGCAACCGCCGCCATATAATAGGTTGCGGCTGGGATGCCCGCCAAGGAGGGAGCAGCGTGCCTCATATTCCACCCACTCCGCCGCGGCCTGTGCGGCTTTCGGAAACATCGCTTGACTTGACGCAGGCGGATTATCACTGGCTGGTGGACCGGCGGATGGCGGCGCTGCGCATCCGTCCGCCGGAGGAGCGCGGCGAACACTACGACAGCGCGCTCGAGCGGGTGGTCGAGGAGGCGAACTTCCTGCCAGTGAGCTTCCTCTCGGTGGGGACGCAGCGCGCGCGCGCCGTGTGCCGGATCGAAATGTCGGACCAGCGCCGGCGGTGGCGGCCATGGGGCACCGGCTTTCTGGTGGCGCCCGCTGTGGTGATGACCAACAACCACGTGCTGGAGAGCGCAGCCTGGGCGAAAGCGGCGCGCTTGCTGTTCGGTGATGAACTGGATGACGAGGGGAATCCCCGGCAACCCGAGATCGTCCGGCTGGCGCCCGGGAAGCTGTTCGTGACCGACTCCGACCTGGACTTCACCGTGTGTGCCGTAGAGGGGCGGCCGGGCGACCGGTGGGGCTACCTCAAGCTGAGCCGCGACCCCCACATCATCAGCCGCCACGAGCACGTGAATATCGTGCAGCATCCCAGTGGACGTAAGAAGGAGATTTGCGTCCAGGAGAACCGGGTGGAGTACCTCAAGACCCGTGTGATGTTGTACACCACCGATACAGAGCCTGGTTCGAGCGGCTCGCCGGTGTTCGACAACGGCTGGAACGTGGTTGCCCTTCATCACTCCGGAGGTGAGCAGCAAAACGGGGTTTGGCTGAGTAACGAAGGGATTCGCATCTCGAGCATTGTCCGGTATCTCGAAGAAACGGCCGCTGCGGGGCGGACCGAAGAGGCGCGGGTGGTTCTGGAGCATGCGCAGGGCGTGAACCCCTATGACGGGATCTTCGGCGCGCACGGACGGCGCCCACTGGTTCCCGAAGACTGGCCGGCCACCGAAAAGGTTGTCTACAGCTACCAGGGAAACGACGCATTTTTGGATGTCGGATTCTGGAATCTCGAGCATTTTAACGCGGGGGTTTCGACGGAGCGCCGCACCCGGATCGCGGACTTGCTGGAACACCTCGCGCTCGACGTGCTCGGCCTGGTGGAGGTGGAGGAGCCGGCGGTGAAGGCCCTGGTGGACGACCTGAACGGGCGTGGTTTCACGCTCGCGTACCTGGTCGAGAACGCGCCCGGGGCGCAGGACATGGCGGTGATCTACGACACGAGCACGGTGAGTGCGGCGCGGCTCGAGTGGAGTCCGGCGGCGAAGGCGAACTTGAGCGCGAAAGTGGCCGGAACGGGCAAGCAGGCCTGGTATCGCATCCCGCTGCTCGCCCGGCTCACCACGACACCGGAACGGAGCGCGCACGGGGAGCCCTTCGACTTTCTGTTGTGCGTGCTGCACGCGAAGGCTACGACCCATTTCGATACTCCTGGCATCCCCGAACAGGTGCGGGCGGAGGCCGCCCGGCGGCTTGCGGACGAGTTGGGGAAGATGATGGACTCGCTTCCGGAGGACGATTTGATCGCCGGCGGCGACTTCAACGCCCGCCTGGAAGAGCCCAGTTTCGGAGCCCTGTCAGACCGTTTGCAGGCGACGGCCCTCACCGCCGGCGACGCCCGGAGCGGCGATCCCGATGCGTACACCTATCTGGGCAGTCAACGCGGCCTGATCGATCACATTTACGTCACGCCGGGAGCCAACACGAACTTTCAGGCCGACAGCATCAGCATCACCCGAATCGATCGGGACATCCCGGACTTCCGGGACCAGGTCAGCGACCATGCCCCGGTGATCGCGCGGTTCACGTTTCATGAGCGGGGGGGAGCGCCGCCGCCGGAGCCGCCGCCTCCGGACGACACGTTCGAGGTCACCGTCCCGGCCGGGACAAAGAAGGTTGTCATCAAGGTAGGTTGACCGGGGTTGGAGAGCGCCCTGACGTGCGCGGACCCGCATTTTCTGCAGGCCGGCCGGGGACCGGCCGCGGGCGCGTTCCTCCCAGAGAAGGTAGGGGTCGAGATTTCGCTTGCATTCCCGCGGGAGACCCATATAATCCTGGCATGGGGCGGTTGCTGGGAGTGCTGATGTTGGGGGGCGGCGCCGCTATGTTCGCCCAGACGGCAGGTGATGACGCGGCGCTCCTCGAACGGGTTTTTTCACGGGCGGAAGCTAACCTGAGCCGCCTGCCGGACTATATCTGTTTGCAGCGGGTAGAGCGGTTCCGCCGGGAGAGTCCCCGGGAGGAGTTCCGGCCGGTGGACGTGATCAACTTGGAAGTCGGGCTGATGGGGGACCGCGAGCTCTTTGCGTGGCCGGATTCGTCACGGTTCGGGGAGGAGGAGATTTCCGAGATGGTGCGGCACGGCGCCATCGGCAACGGGAGTTTCGGTCTGTTTGCCCGGAACCTGCTGGTGAACCGAGCGGCGGACTTCACTTTTCGGGGCGAGGAAGAACTCGACGGCGTGGTGTCCTTTCGGTTCGATTTCGAGGTTCCGCTGGAGCGATCGAGCTACGCGATTCGGGTTCCTCCCTGGCAGGAACGTGTGGCCTATCACGGTTCAATCTGGGTGGCTGCCGACAGTCTCGACGTACTGCAAATCGCGGTGATCGCCGATGAGATTCCGGAGGCGCTCCGGATCGTGGAGGCACACACGCAGTTGCGGTATTCGCGGGTGCCCATCGGCGGCGCTTCGTTCCTGCTTCCTCGTTCCGCCGACCTGCTGATGACCGGCACGGACGGCGATGCGAGCCGGAACCTGACGAGCTTCGGCTCGTGCCGCCAATACGTCGGAGAATCGAGCATCAGCTTCGGCGTGGCACCCGGGGACATCGAGCCCGCTGCCGTGGCCGAGGCGGCGGAGACGGAATCGGGGCTGCCGCCGCGAGCGGTGCTCGATTTGGACCTCAGCAAGCCGATTGACCCGCGGCTGGCGGCGGTGGGCGATCCGGTGCGCGCGCTGCTGGCGAAGCCGCTGCGGGTTGGGGACACCGTGCTGGCGCCCAGGGGCGCCACGGTGCTGGGACGCCTGGTACGGCTCGATCACTACGCGCAGCCCATCGGCCACTACGTCATCGGGCTGGAGTTTCACACGATCGATATCGGGGGCCGCCTGATCCGATTTACCGCCACGATGCGCCACGTGTCCGGTCCTTCGGCGCTGTTCAAGCCATCGAGGCGGATCGACCCTTCGTTCGCCAAGAAGCGAAAGGGGTTCCTCGAGGTGCTGGTGAATGAGAACCAGCCCGGGTTGGGAATCCTGCATTGGAAAGCCGACAAGCCCCTCATCGGCAACCTGCGGATGGAGTGGGAGGTGGAGGGCCGCTGAAGCCCCGT
>CAYRPT010000124.1:5254-8896 GCA_964425895.1 uncultured Solibacteraceae bacterium
TGGTGGTGGTGGTGGCTTGTGGTGGGGTGCTTGGTGGGTGTGGGTGGGGGTGGGCCGCTGAAGCCCCGGGGGGGGTGAGCGCGGGGCCCCGCGCCTCCTCCGTGGCCCGCTACGATGTCCCGCCGCCGGGCGATTCGACAGCGGCGGGCGGGGCTCACTTGCGGCCGTTGGTTTCGATGAGCTTCAGATCCTCCGGGAAGACGGCGTAGCCCTCCGGCGGGGGGAATATGGATTGCAGGAGCTCGAGCCGCCTCCGCAGATGACGGCTGGCGAGTTGGCGGGGTCCGGTCTCGACGTCAAGGTCACAACATATACCGTGGAGGTAGAGCGTGAGGGTATCGACCAACGCCTGCCGTGCGTACAGCTCGAAGCCCTTTGTCTTTTTCCGATAGCGGCGCTGGCGCTGCTGGAGCGCGCGCTTCAATTCCCAGCTCCCTTCATCCACCTCGCCGTGAACGCCGGCGCTCAGCTCGTCCGCCAACATGCCGTTGAACTGGTCGCGTATATCGGCGCCGCACGAATCGGCGGCCAGCGCAGCCACCCGGCGGAAGAAGCGGTAGTGGTAGTCGGCTACGTCCTGCTGGCGGATCCCGAACACCAGGATCGCGCCGCCGGGCCCGTTCAGGCAGGCGTCCCAGATCTGCCGCTTCTCGTCGGGGGGGTCGAAGCTAACGAGCTCGTCGCCTCCGTTCGCGCCCGGGGCTCCGGCTCGCTCGAGGAATGGAACCAGCACGATCGCCGTTTCCGGCAGCACTCCCCGCAGCGATGGTGGCAACGCCGAGAAGGGCTCCTCAAGGTATTCCTTGATGTCGTCCTCGTTCAGCGAGACGGCCGTGAAGAAATAGGAGAAGTGCGAACCAAGCGGCACAAGCTGTCCGCGGATCTGGCGGGCGAATTCGGAGAGGCTTACTTTTCCGGAGGCTTCAAACTGCGACATCGGTATGGGCTAGAGTTTGCTCTTTATTGTATCAGCCGGGCAAGCTCCGCCTTCCAGATTCCGGCCGGCGGTGGCTTTCCCGGCAGGAGTTTCCACTTGTCCCGGAGCGCCAGTGCGCCGGGCCCGGGTTTTGCGGCGGCACTGCGTTTCCGGATAGAATATGGGCAACCGAGGGGAATGTTTCCGTTGCACTTTTTCGAGTTCCCGATCGCAAGGAAAGCGCTCCATGTCCATCACTGAAGCCAGCCCTGTGGCTGCACGCGACGAGTCATCCGAAGACCTGGTTGTCAACGATTTCAGCATCCAACTAGCCACTGTCAACGGCTCCGGGAGTCAGACCGCCAACCTGGTACTGATGCGGTCCATCTTCCAAATGGGAGTGCCCGTCTCGGGCAAGAATCTTTTCCCGTCGAACATCCAGGGTTTGCCCACGTGGTTTACCATCCGGGCAAGCAAGCACGGCTACATCGGCCGCAAGAAGGAGATCGATCTTCTGGTGGCGATGAACGCGGAGACGGCCGTTGAAGATGTTCGCGGGCTGGCCCCCGGCGCGGCCGTCGTGTATGACGAGCCGCTCAAGCTCAACCAGGTGAGGGACGATCTGATCTTCTACGCGGTGCCGTTTGACAAGCTGGTGGCTCCGGTGTGCCCCGAGGCGCGCCTTCGAAAACTTGTCCGCAACATGATCTACGACGGCGTTGTGGCACAGCTTCTAGGCATCGACCTGGAGGAGATGCGCAAGGCGTTGTTCAAACAGTTCGGGGCGAGGAAGGCGAAGGCCGCCCAGTTGAACTGGGGCGCCGTGCGGGCCGGCGCTGAGTACGCGGAGAAACACCTGCCCAAGCAGGATCGGCTCCGTATCCAACGGATGGACCGGACGGCGGGCAAGATCATCATCGACGGGAACGCGGCCGCCGCTCTGGGGGCGATCTTCGCGGGCGTCACGGTGGTTACCTGGTATCCGATCACGCCCTCCTCGTCGCTCGTCGAGTCGATGATCGATTATCTGAAGCGCACGCGGATTGACCCGGAGACCGGCAAGGCGACCTATGCCGTCGTGCAGGCCGAAGACGAGTTGGCCGCGATCGGCATGACGATCGGGGCGGGTTGGGCCGGCGCCCGGGCGATGACGGCGACCGCCGGGCCAGGCATTTCCCTGATGGCGGAGTTCACCGGGCTCGGCTATTACGTCGAGGTGCCGGCGGTCATTGTCGACGTGCAGCGCGTGGGGCCGTCGACGGGCCTCCCCACGCGGACGCAACAGGGCGATGTTCTTAGCACCGCGCTGCTCTCTCACGGAGACACCCGCCACCCGATGCTCATGGCCGCGTCTCCTGAAGAGTGCTTCTCGATGGTGGGCGCGGCGTTCGACCTGGCGGAGTTCTATCAGACCCCGGTCTTCGTGATGAGCGACCTCGACCTGGGCATGAACAACTGGATGGCCGACCCGTTCGAATATCCGACGGAGCCGATCCGCCGCGGCAAAGTGCTGGACGCGGAACAGCTCGAGGCGCTCGGCGGCTTCGCGCGCTACAAAGATGTGGACGGCGACGGAGTGGGCTACCGGACGCTTCCGGGTACGCCGCACCCGAAGGCGGCCTATTTCGCCCGGGGGAGCGGCCACGACGAGCAGGCGAAATACTCCGAGCGGCCCGACGACTACATCCGCAACATGGACCGTCTGGCGCGCAAGTTCGAACACATGAAGCAGCGCGTCCCGCGGCCCGACGTCGAGCGGGTGGAGAACGCGTCGGTGGCGCTGGTTTGTTACGGTACGTCGCTCTATGCCACGCGGGAGAGCCGCGATCAGTTGCGGAACGAATACGGTCTGGAGACCAGCTATCTGCGGTTGCGGGCCTACCCGTTCACCGCGGAGCTGCAGGATCTTATTGACCATCACGCACGCGTTTATGTCGTCGAGCAGAACCGGGATGCCCAGATGATGGCCTTGATGAAGATGGATCTGAGTGCCGAGCGCGCCGCTAAGCTCCGGAGCGTCCGCTACTACGGGGGCTTGCCGATCGACGCGCGCACCATCACCGACGAAATCGTTCTCCAGGAGGGACTATGAGCACCGCGGCGCCGCCCCCAAAGACCAACCGGCTCGGCCTTGACGTCTCTGAGTACAAGGGCGGCAAGAGCACGTTGTGCGCAGGCTGCGGGCACAACTCCATCTCGCAGCGGATCATCGAGTGCTTCTATGACATGGGCGTCCCCCCCTGGGATGTCGCCAAGTTCTCCGGCATAGGGTGCTCGTCGAAATCGCCCGCCTACTTCTTGAATCAGGCCCACGGTTTCAACGGGGTTCACGGGCGGGCTCCCGCGCAGAGCACCGGCGCGAATAAGGCCAACCACCATCTGAAGGGGATTGTGGTCTCGGGCGACGGCGACACGGCTTCCATCGGCCTCGGCCAGTTCATGCACATGTTGCGCCGGAACGTTCCGTTGATCTATGTGATCGAGAACAACGGCGTTTACGGCCTCACCAAGGGTCAGTTCTCGGCCACCGCCGACCTTGGCGCCAAGCTGAAGACGGGGGTAGTCAACGACCTCCCACCCATCGACTGCTGCCTGTTGGGCATCGAGATGGGCGCCACCCTGGTGGCACGCTCGTTCTCCGGCGACAAGGCGCAGCTCCAGGCCGTGTTCAAGGCGGCCATCGCGCACAAAGGCTTGAGCGTTCTCGACGTGATCTCTCCGTGCAC
>CAYRPT010000125.1:0-6093 GCA_964425895.1 uncultured Solibacteraceae bacterium
GGATAGATTGAGACCTATGCGCATTACGGTCGCCCTTCTCTGTTCCCTTCTCCCGCCGGCCGCTCTGGCGCAGCCGCCGCTCGCCTACGAGGTGGTCGCGGGTTGGCCGCAACTGACCCCGGATATCAAGATGGGCCCGGCCATGGCCGTCTCGGTTGACGCCGACGGGCACATCTGGGTGTATAACCGCGGTTCGCACCCGGTCCTCCGACTGGACAAGAGCGGTAAGGTGCTCCAGGCCTGGAAGGAGGATGGTGCATACACGCTCCACGCCAAGTCCGCCCATGGCATGCGAATCGCCCCGGATGGCTCCGTGTGGCTGGTGGACCGGGAAGCTCAACAGGTTCTGAAGTACACTCCCCAGGGCGAGGGCCGCCTGGTGCTCGGCGGCTTCGCGGCGCGCGCCGGCGGCAACGACGCACGCTACGCGTTCAACCGCCCGACCAACGTGGCCTTCGACCGGCGGGGCAACGCCTACGTCGGGGACGGGTACGTGAACTCGCGGGTGGTGAAGTACTCCCCCGACGGCAAGTACCTGCTCCATTGGGGTAGGCCCGGCGGCGGGGACGGCGAGTTCAAACTCGTGCACGACGTCACCGTCGACGCCCAGGACATGGTTTACGTCGCCGACCGCGGCAACCAGCGGATTCAGGTCTTCGATCCGAACGGCCGGTTCGTCGCCAGGTGGGAGGGTATCGGCGTGCCGTGGGGCATCGCCTACGACCGGTGGCGCAACGTGATCTGGATGTCCGACGGCGACAACGGGCGTCTCTCCAAGCTGAGCATGAAGGGCGATGTCCTGGGCGCGCTGGGCTCGAACGGCGCGGCGCCGGGGCAATTCAGCCAGGCGCACTACCTTGACGTGGACGCCGAGGGAAACATCTACGTCGGCGAGACAAAGAACGAGCGCGTGCAGAAATTCGCGCCCAAACGGTAGGGGCGGCGGGGTTCCATGGGACCCCGTGGTAGAAGTCTCGAAGTCGATCCGGCCGAACGGCAAATCAAGAGCTTACAGGCATTCTGACAAGCCGGTACCGGCTTCTGCCACGGGCTGATAGCCAGCCGCTGGTTCGGTATAGACTGGAACTCCATGACCCTCACGGACCTTTTCTCGCTCTCCGGAAAGACGGCGCTGGTGGCCGGGGCCAGCCGCGGCATAGGGCTCGCGATTGCGCAGGGAATCGCGGCGGCGGGCGCGCGGACCATCCTCGCCGCGCGGTCGCGGGACACCCTGGAAGCCAATGCCGCCGCCATCCGCGCGGCCGGTTATCAGGCCGAAGCTCTCGAACTCGACGTGACGCGCCGCGACTCCATTCAGGCCGCCGCCGAGGCCGCGGGCGGCATCGACATCCTGATCCCCGTCGCCGGCACCAACGTGCGGAAACCGATCACCGCCTATACCCAGGAGGAGTACGAGCAGGTCATGCAGACCAACCTGCACGGGCTGTTCGAGCTGATCCGCATGGCCGGCGGCCGGATGATCGAGCGCGGAGCGGGGGGCAAAGTCGTGATCATCGGCAGCCTGTCTTCCGAGGTGGGCCTTCCCTTCCTCTCGGTTTACGCGATGACCAAGAGCGCCCTATCGGCGCTGACCCAGGTGCTGGCCGCCGAATGGGCGTCCTACAACATCCAGGTCAACTGTATCGCCCCGGGCGTGATTGTGACGGACCTGAACCGCAAGGTATGGGAGGACCCCGCGATGATGGATTGGATCAAGACCCAACAGGCGCATCCCGGTCCGGGCAACGTTGAAGACATCGTGCCGATGGCGGTGCTGCTGAGCGGTCCGGGCTCGAAGTATCTCACCGGTCAGACCATCGTCATCGACGGGGGATTCTCCCGCACGGCGTACTGGCCTTTGAAGACGTAGCTAGCCGCTTGCGCGGCGGGGTTGAGCGGGCGGCCCGGGATCGCGTAACGGAGGCGCGAACCGTACGTTAAGCTGAGAGTAGCCGGTCCGCGCGGCGCCGGATGGGCTCGACCTCGGCGCCGGGCGGATTCGGATGCTTCCCTTTCGCGGGCGGGTTTCTTTGACGGTGTCCGAAAAGCCCCTCATCGACAAAGCCTTTCTGGCCAAGCTGGAACGTCTCGCCATCTACTGGCAGAAGTCGCTGCCAGGCCTCGTCGGCGGCCACGCGGCGTCACGCTACGCCGGGCCGGGACAGGAGTTCCTGGACCACCGCCATTTCCATCACGGCGATGATCTGAGAAGCGTGAACTGGCGGGCCTATCTACGCTTCGAGAAACTCTTTATGAAGATGTTCCAGCTCGAGCCGCGCGTCCCGGTGCGGCTGTGTCTGGACGTTAGTTTGTCGATGACCACCGGCCGTGGCGCGAAGTTCGACTACGCCCGCCGACTGAGCGCGGCTCTCTGCTACGTCGGGCTGGTGCGGCTCGACACGATCACGATCCTTCCGTTTCACGATCAGCTCGGGGATGCGGTGGTCTGCTCCGGCGGGCGCCATCGCTTCGGACCGGCGGCGGAGTTTCTGTCGGCCTTGCGGCCCACGGGACAAACGCGTTTCGCCGAGGTGGTCCGCCAATTCACTTCGAGGTACGGCCAGCGCGGCCTCGCGATCGTCATTTCAGATTTCCTGGGCGAGGACGGCTTTGAGCGGCCGCTCGAGCTCCTGACCAGCTTCGGGCACGAGTTGTTCCTGATCCAGGTCTGGGACGAGGAAGACCGCGAGCCGCCCTGGAAGGGCCGCCTGGAACTGGAGGACGCCGAGTCCGGCGGTCTGCTCGACCTCGAGTTTGACGCGGCGGCGAAGCGGCGCTACACCGAAGCGTTCGACGACTATTGCCGCGCTTTGCAGCGCGTGGCGGTGTCGGCGGGTGGCCGCTACGCCGGCCTGGTCACGTCACAGCCGCTCGAGGAGGCCGTGTTCGGTCCCCTCGCGCGCGTGGGAGGGGTGCAGTAAGTAATGTCGTTGGCGAACCTCACGGCCGGGCAGTTTCTGGTCCTGTTCGCGGGGGGAGCGGCCGTGGTGACCTTGCTCTACCTGCTGGACCGGACCAAGCGCCGGCGGGTAGTGCCCAGCCTGCGCTTCTGGCGCACGTCCGCCGCTCCGGCCGCCTCGCGCCGATGGCGCATCCGCGAGCCATGGAGCCTGGCTCTTCAAGTCGCCGGCCTGGCGCTGCTCCTGCTGGCGATCGCGGGTTTGCGGACGGGGGACCCGGACCAGGAAGCACGCGACCATATCGTTATCATCGACGCGTCGGCGTGGATGGCGGCGGAGTCTCCCGCCGGGCCTCTTATCAATGAGGTCCGGTCGCTCGCGGAGCGTTACGTGCGGAATCTCCCGGCCGGCGACCGCGTTATGGTGATTCGGGGAGAGGCGCTGCCCGGGCCGCTGACGGGCTTTGAAGAGGAACGGGAAACGGTGATCGAAGCGATCCGGAGCTGCGAACCGGGTCCCGGCGCCATCGACATCCGCGCCACACTCGATCTCGCGCGCCGGCTTCAGTCGCGGCACGCGCGCCGTCCCGGAGAGGTGGTCTACGCTGGCGGAACACGGACACAGGGCGCCGGCGCCGCCGCGCCCGCGTTACGCAACCTAAGGGTGCTGGCCGTTGACGCGCCGGCGTCGTTCCGGAACGTCGGACTGCGGCGGGCCGGGCTGCGGCGGTCGCAGCGCGAAAAGAATCAGTGGGAGGTCTACGTCGCCTCCGGCAACGACGGAACCGCGCCGGAGAGGGCCGATCTGAGCGCTCAGTTTGCCGGCGCTCCGGCGGTCTACCGGCGGCTGGAGATGGCGCCCGGGGCGGAGATCGAGACTACGTTTCCGCTGCGAACCCAGGCGGGGGGTGAGCTCGACATCACGCTCCTGGCGGAGGACGATTTCGCGGGCGACAACCAGACACGGCTCCGTCTGCCGGCACGGGCGCCGGTGCGGGTGGCCGTCTATTCGCGGCGCCCGGAGCAGCTTCGGCCGCTGCTGGAGGCGAGCCCGATGGTGGCCGCGTCCTACTTGTCGCCCGGCGCTCCACCGCCAACCGGGACCGCGCTGGTGGTGCTGCACCGGTGCGCGCCGCCGGAGGGGTGGAGCGGGAGCGCGATCTGGATCGAGCCGCCGGAAGAGGCGGCGCCGTTGCCGGTGGCGCGCCGCTTGGCTTCGGCGCCGGTGGCCGAGTGGAACTCAGACCATCCACTCGGGGCCGGGCTGCGCACCGACGATCTCGAGTTGGCCGGCACACTCGAGTTCCGCGAGACCGCGGGCATGGAGACGGTGGCGCGGACGGCGGGCGGGTCCGTAATTGTAGCGGACGAAAAGCGAAAATGGGTCGTTCTCGGGTTTGACCCGACCAGCGGCGACGTCCGCTACCGGCTGGCGGCGCCCTTGCTGTTCGCCAACGCGCTCCGCTGGATGCGGCCGGACGTCTTTGAGCAGTGGGAGATCAACCTCGCGGCGGTCGGTGTCGTTTCACTGCCGCTCGGGCCCGGCGTCGCGCGCGAGGAGATTTCGGTGGTGGACGACCGGGAGGACCCTCTGCCGTTTGAGCTGGATGGAGAAACGCTTCGCTTCTACGGCGGCCGGCCGGGCACGGTGCGCGTCCGCGCGCGGGAGCGGGAAGTGATCTACTCCCTCGGCCTGCCCCGCGTTCCCGAGGCCGTCTGGGAGCCGCCGGCCGGTGCGCTCGCGGGCATACCGCCGGCCCGTGGAAGCACCCCGTCACGCGCCCTGTGGCCCTGGCTCGCGCTGGGCGCCGCGTTCGTGCTGGCGGCGGAGTGGTGGCGGTACGGCCGGGCCGGGGCGGCGCAGCCGGCGGCGCGTCCTCTGGCGGCCCCCCGGGAGAAGGCGGCATGACGGTCATGCACGCTTGGGCTCTGGCGCTCCTGGTGTTGCCCGTGGCCTGGGCAGCCTGGGAATGGCGGCGCACTTCCAGCCGGCCTCGTCTCATCGCGAAGACCCTCTCGGCGGCGGCGATTCTCGCAGCGCTTTCCGAACCGGTCCTCGAAACGTGGGAGACGAAGGTGGCGGTGGCGGTCTTGGCCGACACCTCCGCGAGCGTGTCTGGGCAAGACCTGGCCCGGATGTCCGGCCTGGCATCCCGGATCCTCAACGAGCGGGGACGCCACCAGGTGCGAATCCTGCCGTTTGCCGGCGAGGTGCGGGCGCCGCTTCCGGGTGAGTTCAACGGCTCCCCGCGTCTGCGGCCCACGCCCGGAGCCGCCGGCCGCTCCACGAATCTCGAAGCGGCCATCCTCGAAGCGGCAGCCGGCACGCCCACGGGTTTGCTTCCCCGAATCGTTCTGATCTCGGATGGCCTCGAGAACAGCGGCAGCCTCTCGCGCGCGGCATGGCAGGCGCGCGAGCTCGGGATCCCCATCGACACGTATGCCCTTGAAGGCCGGCCGAAGCCCGAACTGGCGATCGAATCCGTGCGCTTTCCGGCGCTGGCCTTCGCCGGCGAGCGCTTTCCCATCGAGCTGACGGTGCGTTCACCCCGCCCCGCCGACGGGCGCGTTACGTTGAACGCAGAAGGCCGGCCGCTCGGAGCGAGCACCGCCCGCCTGGAGGAAGGGTTGAACCAGGTGAAGGTTTTCGCCAGCCTCAACCTGGCGGGCGCCTTCGATATCTCCGGGGAATTGGAGACCGCGGGCCTGGGCGCCATCCGGTTCGCCCACGCGGTGACCATCCGGAGCCCGAAGGTGCTTTTCATCTCCGACGATCCGGAAGGTACCGAGAGCCATTTGTTCGGGGCGTGGCGTTCGGGCGCTTTCGACATCGATAAGTCGCGCGAATTGGAGCCGGGCAAGCTGGACCGGTACCAGCTTGTCGTGCTCAACAACTGGGACCTGGAGGGCGAGACCGAGGCCGCCAAAACGGCCGTCGAGGGTTACGTCCGCGCCGGCGGCGGGCTCCTGGTGATCGGGGGCGAGCGCAACGTCTACGTTGAGGACCGGGAGAAACGCGAGGATCCGCTCGAACAAACGCTGCCCGCCCGCCTGGTGCCGCCGAAGTCGCCCGAGGGGACCTGCGTCGTGCTGATCGTCGACAAGTCATCTTCGATGGAGGGAAGAAAGATGGAGCTGGCCCGGTTGTCCGCGATCGGCGTAATCGACAATCTGCGTCCCGTGGACAGGATCGG
>CAYRPT010000125.1:6103-8875 GCA_964425895.1 uncultured Solibacteraceae bacterium
CTTCGACAACTCCTTCCAGTGGGCCGTGCCCATCCGCAAGGCGGACAACCGGACCCTCATCAAGCGGCTCATCGCGGGCATCACCCCCGACGGCGGGACGCAGATCGCGCCCGCCCTGGCGGAGGCCTACCGGCGGGTGGCGCCGGTTCAGGCGACCTTCAAGCATATCGTTTTGCTCACCGACGGTATCTCCGAGGAAGGCGACAGCATGATTCTCGCCAGGGAGGCAGCGGCCAACCGCGTCACGATTTCAACCGTGGGCCTGGGACAGGACGTCAACAAGAGTTTTCTTGAGAAAGTGGCGCAGTTCGCCCAAGGGAAGTCGTACTTCCTGACGGACCCGTCGGGGCTGGCGCAGATCCTGCTGCGCGACGTTCTCGAGCATACGGGCCAGACGACGGTGGAGAAGCCGGTGACACCGGTTCCGGTCGGGGATTCCTCACTGCTCGCCGCGTTCCCGGAGGGCGGATTTCCCACGCTTCAGGGATACGTACGCTTTGAGAGCAAGCTGGGTGCGGAAACGATCCTGAAGCTGGAAGAGGACCCGCTCCTGTCGCGGTGGCAGTACGGGCTCGGCCGCGCGGCCGTCTTCGCTTCGGACGCCAAGAGCCGCTGGGCTGAGTCGTGGGTGAGTTGGAGCGGCTTCGATACCTTTTGGCTCAACCTGGCGCGCGATCTACTGCCGCACGCAGTCTCTCGGCAGGCCGAGATACTGTTCGACCGGGCCAACAGGCGGCTCGTGGTGGATTACCGGCTTACGGACGCCTCCCGCGGCGACCGCCGGCCCATCCCGGAGCTGTACGTCGTGGGACCGGGCGATTTCCGCCAAACGATGGGCTTGGAGAAGGTGGCCGACGGAGCCTACCGCGGCGTGGTCGACGTCGGCAGCCGTCAGGGTCTGTTCCGAGTGCGGGCACTTGTGAATTCGGAGGAGTTCCCGGAAACCGGCATCTACCTGGAGGAAGAGGAGTTAAACGAGTACGGCGCCGACGCCGGCGCGTTGCGGAGTCTGTCGCAATTCACTGGCGGACGTTTCGAGCCCCAGCCATCCCAGGTCTTTGACACTGCCGGCCGGGCCGTGCCCATGAGGATGCCGCTGTGGCCGGCCCTGCTCGCGCTGGCGATTCTGTTGGGATTGGGCGAGTTGATCCTGCGCAAGTGGCGCACCATCTGGGGTTAACGGAGCGTCTCCCGGGGGGACGGCCCCCTCTCGATGCCTGGGCCGGGCCGGCCCCTAAACGCAACAAGGGCGCGGAGCCGAGCCCCACGCCCTTGAGCTTCTTGTGCGACTGGTTGCGGTTTAGGACGCGCCGCCCTGCGAGGCAGCCTTGCCCATCACATCGTTGATCTTCTCGAAGACCGTGCTGATGCTGGCCGAAACGTCCGGCATGATGGCCCCGGCAGCCACAGCGACGAAGCCGGCCATCAAAGCATACTCAATCAGGTCCTGGCCCTTGGTGTCGCGCCAGATCCGAAGTTTCAACAGAAGGTTCTTCATGTCTCTCTTTCTCTCCTCTCCCTGCAACTCGGGAATTAGCGATTGCTATGGCAAAGTTAACATCCAACGGGCGCCTTCTGAAATCGGCGGAAGGCCCTATTTGCGACCTGAAAAACTCCAACATCGGCGGGCAAATCAAATGGCGTGAAACCTCATGATAGTCCTGGACTTTTCCCGCTAGCGCGGCGGTTCCCCGGCGCCCTGGGGAAATGCCTGTGCCGGACAGGCCGATGGAGCTAGTACTTCCGTTCCGGGGTCGAGGGCGGAACCGCTTCCCGGCTCGCCCGGCCGCCCGATATCAAAGAAAAGGCGAAGGTCGGTTCTTTTTTGACGCCGCTGGTACTGAAGATGAGTTCCGCCGCTTAGAAGGGTCTTTACAGAAGAACAACTTTGAGTAATACTCGATGATGGTTTCCCTTATTCACCAGGGGCATTGGGGAGGGAGAACCAGAGGGGGCGCCTGCCGGGCCCATCGCCGGCGGTGGTCCGCACAAGCTTAAGCAGAGGGACGCACGAGGGGGTGCTATGAGAGGATGTCACTTTTTTCTCGGGGCGGCAGTGTGTCTGATCGCCGCTTCACTTTTCGGGCAAACATTCGGCGAGATCTCGGGCGCGGTAAGCGACCCAAGCGGCGCGGCGATTCCGGGCGCGGAAATCCTGGTAACCAATCTCGCAACCAACCAGGCTCGCCAAGCCGTGACCAACGCGGCCGGCAACTACACGGTGCCGTTCCTGGTGCCGGGGAGTTACAAGATCGAGGCCCGGTCCCAGGGGTTTAAGGCCGCCGTGGCGCCGGAGCGCCTGCTCCAGGTGGGCGACGTGGCGCGAGTGGACTTCACGCTGGAGGTTGGGGCGGTCACGGAGACCGTCGAGGTGTCGGCCGCGGCCGAGATGCTCCAGACATCGAGCGTCGCCACGGGAACCGTTATCGAACAGCAGCGCATCGTGGATTTGCCGCTCAACGGCCGGAACTATCTGCAACTGGTCCGGCTCAGCCCGAACGTGACCGCGGAGATGGGCGCCGGCGGACAGGCCAACGGCCGGCAAGGCGGCGAACGGGCCAACCAGGCGCTTTCGATCGCGGGCCAGCGGCAGCAGTTCAACCGGTTCACCCTGGACGGGGTGGAAAACACCGACGTGAACTTCAACACGTTCGTTGTCCGCCCGTCGGTGGACGCGCTCCAGGAGTTCAAGGTGCAGACCGGCGTTTACTCGGCGGAATTCGGCCGTTCGACCTCGCAGATCAACGTAACGACCAAGTCCGGCAGCAACGA
>CAYRPT010000126.1:0-8869 GCA_964425895.1 uncultured Solibacteraceae bacterium
CGCCGTGGTCGCGGCGGGCCTGGTCGCGGGTTGCGCCGGTTCGGGCGGCTATGGCGAGACGGTGCGCTTTACCGCGCGGGCGCAGTCGCGCGCGGACGAGGTGCTTTCGTCCGGCGAGCGGTTCAGCGTGCCGCAGGACGCCAAGTTCACCAAGCACCTGGCGGCCGAATCAGCCTTCCCAGTCTTGAGCACGGAAATCGTAGTGGCGGTACGCGCTCTGGTCCTTCTCCCCAAAGCGAAACGCGTGCGTCGACGTCCGCAGGCCGATCAACGGACGCCCGGAATGCACATAGTCGTCAATGTGCTTCATCTGGTCGTCGGGCAGGTTACGGAATCGCGCGAACAGAACCAGGAGATCCGCTCTTCCAAGCGCCTCAAGGCCCGGGATGTTATCGGTTTGCTCGGGGTTGATGGTGCCGTCCTGGCGGTCGATGGCAAATAGCACCGTACAGCGGAACCCGTGGCGCCGGGCGAGGATCTTGGCGAGCTGCGGGATCGCCTCCTCGGATCGATACTCCTCGTCGCCCGATACGAGCACAATATGCTTCCCCTTGCCGGGCCCGTCGAATCCGTCATAGACAATCCACGGGGCTTCCACTTGCTGTGGCCAAGCGCTTAGGGGAAACAAACACAACCCGGCGGCGGCCACGATCAGGCGCATCGCTCTTGCCATCGTTGACAACTCCTCTCGCGAAAGCCCCCATTCTTTCCTACCGCCGCCCTCAGGTCAAGGCCTTTTTCCGTCTCCTATCTTCCGGCCTCCCGGCTCTTCCTTCGGGTTATCCGGCACCCAGGACTCGTTGGGCTCGGGGGTGAATCGCATGCCAAATACCATGCCGCGACGAAACTTGCTGGCCTCGTTCGGAGCAGCGGCCGCGGCCGCGCTTCGGCCGTCTTCGCTGCGCGCCGCGCCGTCGGCGCCCGTTGCTCTCGCCCGCTGCCACACTTACGAACCTGGGGAGCTGTCAGCGACGCTTGGCAAAATGTTCGACCAGATCGGCGGGCTGGGCCGCCTGGTCAAGGGCAAGACCGTCGCGATCAAGATCAACTTGACCGGCACCGCGGAGAACCGGCTGGGCCATCACCCCATTGAGGACACCACCTGGACCCACCCGAACGTCATTGCGGCCACCTTGCAGCTCATGGACGCCGCGGGCGCCCGCCGCATCCGGCTCCTCGAGAGCCCCTGGTCCACTGACGAGCCGCTCGAGGAGTTCATGATCAAGGCCGGATGGGATCCTACACAGTTCACCTCGGCGGCCCGCGCCGTGGAGTTCGAGAACACGAACTTCCTCGGTTTTGGCAAGAAGTACCATCGGCTCCCGGTGCCGAACGGCGGTCATCTGTTCCCGGCGTACGACCTGAATCATTCCTACGAGGACTGCGACACGTTCGTGTCGATCGCCAAGCTCAAGGAGCACCGCACCGCCGGAATCACGCTCGCAATGAAGAACTGCTTCGGCATCACACCGTGCACCATTTACGGCGACGGCGCCGGTTTGCAGGACCCGATTCCGTCTCCCAAGGGCGGCCGCGCGAACGTCATCCACTATGGCTCCCGCGCTCCGTCGCTGAGCGCTCCGCAAGAGCACGATCCTTCGTCGCCGCGGAACGGCGGCTACCGCGTCCCGCGCGTCGTGGCCGATCTCGCCGCCGCGCGGCCCATCCACCTCGCCATCGTCGACGGCGTCACCTCTCAGGCCGTGGGCGAGACCGCCCAGCATCCCCGGTCCTTCTATCTCGAGCCGCACGTCCTCCTCGCCGGAACCAACGCCGTTTGCACCGACGCAGTCGGGGCGGCGGTGATGGGGTTCGACCCCATGGCCGACCGGGGTACTCCTCCGTTCGAGTTGTGTGACAGCACGCTGCGGCTCGCCGCGGAACTGGGTGTCGGCTCCCGGAACCTGGCCGGCATCGAGGTGGCTGGTCCGCCAATCCGCGAGCTGGTCTGCGATTTTCGGGCCGAGCATAAGCGGCGGGGTATCGTGCTGCCCTCGGAGCCGCTCGAGCGTCCGCGCCGTTCCCGTGCCAGCGATGTTTAACAACCGAAGCTTTATCAGTTAGTTGGACTGCCTGTAGCCGTCTCCCGCAGCGCAATGTCGGCACCGCCCGGCCTACTATGGGTGCGGAATGTCATCCTCCTCCTGGATTGCTCCGCCCTGGGACGGGCTGAACACCATCCCACACCCAAAACCGCCGGTCTCCCCGGAAGACCGCCTCCTCGCAAGCGGCGCTGGGGTTCCTCGGAGCGGCTGACGGTTGCGCGCTGGGCATCGGCGCGGCCGCCTCCTCCTTCAGCCCCGCTTTCCTACTCCGGCCCAACCGTCCCGGCAGTTCCGATAAGGGGGGCGCATTCCCGGGGAGATCGTCGGCCGTTCGCGGGAGGAGTATCGGGCCGCGCGGGCGCGCGCCATAACCACCGTGGTCGGGTGATTTCGCCCAGCGTCCCCACACCGGGCGAGCTGTGTTCGCACCTCGACACGGGCGGCCGGTCAGGCGCGAAAGGTTAGGGCTGGAATCGCTCAGCGCGAACGATCTTCCGAGGGCGGTGTGGACGTCCTGAGGCGCTAACCGCGCGGCGGCGCGCCTCCGGCGCAGAGGCCGCAGGTCATTGATAAAAGGGAACATTCACGAATGTTCCCTGGAGAGCGTCATGCAGGTGGCGTTCGCTCGGGCCACAAGCTGCCCGTCTCCGTTCGTGATCTCACACTCGGCGTACGTCAGCGTCTTGCCGTGGCGCACCACCCGGCCTACGGCCTTGAGCCGGCCCGATATCACCGGCCGGAGGAACTTCACCTGTAGGTCGACGCTCGTCGACAGCTCTCCCTCCACGAGCAAACTGCCGTGCGCGATGCCCAGCGCCGTATCGGCCAGAGAAGCGCACACTCCGCCGTGGAGGGTCCCCATCGAATTGCCGTGCCCGGGCAGGATTTCGAGCTCGACCTCCGCGTAGCCCGGCCCAACCGAGGCCAACCTCATTCCCAGGAGCTCGGCATAGGGGAACGCAGGCTGGCCGGTCTCCGCGGCGCGCCGGTAACGATCCATCAGGGTTGCGTAGGGGCCCACCTTCCGATTATCGAATACCGCTGCCGTCCGCACTCCGCCCGTGCGAATTTCCACCGCCGACGCCGGGGACGGCCGATAAGGGGGATGTGACGGTTTGTGTGCTCCTTGGGCTGCTGGGCTGGGCCGGTCTGGCCGCCATGGGGAAGAACACCGCGCCCACCGACGCGCAGCTCGCGACGGCGGCACGCCAGTATGACGCGGTCCGGAGACGGCTGCCGGAGTTCTTCGCCACACCATGGGAATGGAACCCCCTGACCTCTTCGGCGGAAGTCCTCCCGGCGGGAGACTGCGAGCCGATTGACCCTGCGGAGTTGGATGCCTACATCGAGGGGATGGCAAAGAAAGAAGGCTATACGCCGGATCTCTTGCGGGCCGTGATCCAGCGGGAGTCCGCGTACCAGCCCTGCGCGGTCTCCGCCAAGGGTGCGCAAGGTCTAATGCAGCTTATGCCAGCCACCGCGGGCTCTCTCGGCGTCCAGGATGCCTTCAACCCCCGGCAGAACATCGAGGGAGGGGCGCGGTACCTCGGCGCACTGCTGGACCGCTACCATGGAAACCTCGCCCTCGCACTGGCCGCCTACAACGCCGGACCGGCGGTTGTCGATCAATACCAGGGCTTGCCGCCCATCCCGGAAACAATGAACTATGTCCGCGACATTCTGGCGGCGCTCGGGAAAGGATCGCCCCCGGCCGCGCCGTAGTACCCGGTGACCGGCTCGGCGCATCCCACCAGGAGCAGGCGCCCTAGGACCCCGTGGTAGGAGTCTCGAAGTCGATCAAACCGAACAGCAAATCCAGAGCTTACAGGCATTCTGACAAGCCGGTACCGACTTCTGCCACGGGCTGCTAACGCCGGCGGCGCTTGTAGAACAAATCGGGCGCTCTTGCCCAAGTTTTCAATAAGATAGCGAAAAGCGTGACCAGCGCCGCGAACGTGGCTGCCGTGCCGATGACCAGGTAATCCGTCGCCGTAAGCGGTCCGGGAATGACCCGGGAAAAGATGATCGCGGCGGCCGCGAAGACGCTTAGAATGCCGGCCGCGAGGGCCGCGAGGCGCGTGCTCCGGTAGCGGTGCGGTTCGTCCATGAGGTCACGTCGGATCGTAGAAGCAGCCATGCGGATAGGGGTTCGGAGATGCGTCTCCACTCCCCAAAATGCTATCGGCACCCGGAAGCCGCAGCGTTAGAGCTTGCCTTCCGCGGGCCGGCGTTCCGATCAAACCCGTGTTCCAATAGCTCCGGCTTCTCCTCGCGCTTGGCTAAGGGCTCCTCTTCAGACTGACGCGCTCCGGTCCCGCGCCCGCTCGTCGGAGCGTCAGAATGTCCCGGTAGTCCTGCCAATATGCGGCCACCACGAACAGACCGAAGCACAGCGCCGCCAGGGTCAGCACCACCACAATCACCATCGCTCCGAAATGGACGGCCTCACGGTTCGGGGGCGGCTCAAAGAACAACTCGGCGAACCCCCCGCCGAAATTCATCCCGAAAAAACCGGTGACCACGGCGCCCGCGCCGAAGATCAAGCTCAACATCGCCAGCCGGTTGATTGCCTCTGTGTTGCGGAACTGGAAGTAGTTGTGCAGGGACTGGTTGAGTTTGTCGATCTCGTCCTCGATGTCCCGCTTCATTGACGGGATCCGGTACTGCCGGCACTGAATCTCAAAATGCTCGCACTCTTCGTCTTTGTTGGCCAGTTCGGAAAAGTGCCAGTAGTTCGAGAAGTGCAGGAACTCCCCGCGCAGGTCGCTGACGCGCTCGATGCTCTCCGAGGTCAGCTTCCGGTCCTGCTGGTCGAGATAAACCAGCCGGGAAATTAGCGCGCTGCGTTCGGCGAAATCCAATAGGGTCGCCCGGTAGAACAGGGCGATCACTGCCATCAGGTAGTAGCGGCTGTCGAACATCCGGTGAATGAGAAAACCCTCGCTGAGCTGGTGCTCGTCGCAGTCGCGGGTCCCGAAGGTGACCGTGACGCTGCTATAGCCGGTGAAGCCGTAGTAGGTGCCTTGGTGCGCCCAGCGCCGGTAGAGATGCCGGGCCATCTGGCGCTTGGTAAATCCCGGGTGATAACGGTAGTCCTCACCCCAGCGGTCGACATAGAGAAACCGGCTCAACAGCACCTGATAGTCTTCCGATTCGATGTAGCCCGCCGCCACCGAATTCGGATCCAACTCCAAGTAGGAGTAGACGATCATGCGCTCGTCAAGCACCGGCTCGAACTCCTGACGGTCGTAGTCGGCGAAGTACAGAAGCGACGTGATCGTCTTTGACAGCGGCGGGAGAAAGCCGATCATGTCACAGGATCCGAACCGCTCCTCGACAAGCACCCGCCGTTCGTCCCCCTGCCGCACCGAAAGACCCATATGTCCCGGAACGCGCCCTTCGCGGATCTGACGGCCGCTCGACGGGTAGATCTTCCGCAACGACTCGTTGATCCATAGCACCTCGCCGGCCGGCAGTCCTCGCTGCTCGACGCCGATGGAGAGAATGCCGATGCCGTTCGCGAACAGGAAAAGGTGCAGGCCCGTGACCGGCACCGCGGCGGCACGCCCCTTGACGTCCTCGGCTTCGTAGAACAGATGACGGCCCTCGACGGGGATAGCGTAGTGGCGCAAGAGGGATTCCTTTTCGCTCCCTGTGCCCGCCGCTCCCAAACTATCGAAGAAGACGCGCCGTACGATCGGATGAAAGAACACCATGTCTTGGTACGCGCGCGAGTTCAGATCGAACTGGGTGTAGGGTGTGCGTGACCAGCCGCCGAGTTGAGCTGCGAAGGGCGCCGACTTCGAAGTATGCGCGGCGATCCAGCGGTCCACTCCGTCAAGCCAGGACGAGCCGGCGGGCCACAATTCCGGACAGTCTTCCTGCACCGCCTGCTTGTCGATCGAGAACGGAAACAAGAAATGCGTATGCAGGTGGAGGACACGCGGCTGCATTGGGGCGATTATAACGCCCCTGCAACGGCGTCGACGCTCCGCAGGGCGCTTCTCGACATCCAAGGTCCCGAGCCATCGGATTTCCGACTCGCAAGCCCTCCGGCGATTCGAGGCGCTCGCGCGCCCGTTCGATCGTGCCCGGCCGAATCAGTTGCTGATTGTAATCGTCAAGGGCGCCGAAGTGGCGGCGTGGCCCGCGTGGTCGACCGCGACCGCCGTCACCAGATGAGGTCCGTTCGGCAGCGATTTCGTGTCGATGGCGACGGTGTAGGGAGCAACGGTCAATTCCGGACCCAGGTTGGCGCCGTCAAGCTGGAACCGCACGGAGGCGATGCCGCTGGGGGTATCGTAGGTTCCCTTCCGGTAATCATAGGCAAACGCAGCCAGCACGACAGTACCCCTCACCGTAGCCCAGTTAGCGGGCAGCACCATTTCGACATAGGGAGCGGCTGTGTCCGGCGATGCATGGGTCGTCGCCGCAACCACCGGGGTCGGCGCCGATTCATTCCCAGAAGGATCCACGGCGGACACCCTGTAGTAGTAGGTTGTGGATGGGCCAAGCGGGCTGTGACTCACGGCCAGCCCCGGCGTGAATCCAACAAGAGTGAGACCATCGGGAGCGAGCCCGCGGTAGATCTTGTAGCCGTACACGCCGTTGCTGTCGGTCGCCGCCTCCCACGACAGGTTGATCTGCTGGTCGGACACTGCCTGTAGGACCAGATTCCGCGGCGCCGTCGGCGGTTGCTGATCCGCCTGGGTGGCCGCCGCGGCAATTGGCGTGGGTTGGGATTCGTTGCCCGAGTTGTCCACCGCCGTCACCCGGTAGTAGTACGTGGTGGCGGGCTTCAGCGGAGAGTGGCTGGCGGACAGCTCCGAGGTCGATCCGACGAGCGCCAGAGCCCCGGGAGCGAGCCCGCGGTAGATCTTGTAGCCGTACACGCCGTTGGTGTCGGTCGCCGCCTCCCACGACAGGTTGATCTGCTGGTCGGACACTGCCTGTAGGACCAGATTCCGCGGCGCCGTCGGCGGTTGCTGATCCGCCTGGGTGGCCGCCGCGGCAATTGGCGTGGGTTGGGATTCGTTGCCCGAGTTGTCCACCGCCGTCACCCGGTAGTAGTACGTGGTGGCGGGCTTCAGCGGAGAGTGGCTGGCGGACAGCTCCGAGGTCGATCCGACGAGCGCCAGAGCCCCGGGAGCGAGCCCGCGGTAGATCTTGTAGCCGTACACGCCGTTGGTGTCGGTCGCCGCCTCCCACGACAGGTTGATCTGCTGGTCGGACACTGCCTGTACGGCCAGATTCCGCGGCGCCGTCGGCGGTTGCTGATCCGCCTGGGTGGTCGCCGCGGCAATTGGCGTGGGTTGGGACTCGTTGCCCGACAGATCCACGGCCGTCACCCGGTAGTAATACGTGGTGGCGGGCTTCAGCGGAGAGTGGCTGGCGGACAGCTCCGGTGTGTATCCGACCAGAACGAGAGAGCCGGGAGCGAGCCCGCGGTAGATCTTGTAGCCGTGCACGCCGGTGTTGTCCGTGGAAGCTCCCCACGAGAGGTTGATCTGCTGGTCCGACACTGCCTGAACGATCAGATTCTGCGGGGACGCCGGCGGCTGGACGTCCGGCATTGTCCGCACCGTCACCGTAGCCGAGAGTCCCGACCGGTGTCCCGTCGTATCGAAGGCTTCCACGGCGTAGTAGAAGTCCGTGTCACGCCAGACGCCTCTGTCCGAGTAGGACGCCTGTTCGGCGGTGGCCACGGGGATTATTCCGTTGGCGTCCGTGCCCCGGAAAATCACGTAGTAATCGACCGCCGCGTTATCCGTCGAGGGATTCCACGTGAGGTCTACTTGCTGGTCGGACACGGCGACCGCCGTCAAACCCGCCGGCACCGTGGGGGGCGTGAGGTCGATGGTTGTCGCCTCCACGGCCGCCGACGGCGGCGACAGATTTCCCGGCAGGTCGAACGCGGTCACCGAATAGGTGTAGGTTACACCGTCATCCAGGCCTTCGTCGTGATAGAACCGCTGCGCCGTACGACAGATTTCGACGCCGTCCCGATGCAACAGATAGCCGAGTGCTCCGACGTTGTCCGTGGCGGAATTCCACTCGATGGAGATACTCGAATCGGAGATGGTGGTCGCCGCCACGGCGGCCGGTGGCGACGGCGGATCCAGGTCGGGCGAGTTGGCCACGGCGTCGTGATAGATCAAACCCGTCTGGGTGACCTGCGCGTTGACGATCGCGGCTGACTGAGCGGTGCGAGCGGCGGCCTTCAGCAGCTCCGGCGGCAGATCCTTCGTGGTTTCATCGTAAGGCAGGTAGGCTCGGAAGTATCCCGACCAGAACGGCGTGAAGAAGTCGAGACGCTCGGCATGGGCGAACTTGACCATCATCTGGAGATGCCGCGCATCGACCGGCGCCCAGAAGCTGAACGCGTCCCGGGCAAGAATGCTGTCGTAGGGTAAATGATCCAGCTCACTCTCGCGAACTTTGTACGCCCATGTCTCCGTCATCGCCACCGTTTTCCCGTAACTTCGGGCAAGCCCGGCGATCTCTCTCGCCTGATCCAGGTATGTCCGGTGCGCGGGATAGATATGAATATCGATGAAGTCGACTTCGGTCGCTCCAAACCGGTGGATGAAGTCCGCGTAGGAGGGCGTCCACGAGCCGACACCCGCCCCAACCTTCACACCGCTCACTGCGGCGTCTCGCAGTTCATCGAGGATCGCTTGGAGCAGCTCCAGGCTCCCGTCCGGCGTGCCGAGCTCCGCCTTCCCAGTCTGGCCGGCCTCCGTATCCGGTTCGGTGATCACCGAAAGGTAGTCGGGCCGCAGCTCTTGCGCGATGGTGCGGATCATTTCGGCGCGCCCGGCGCG
>CAYRPT010000127.1:0-8680 GCA_964425895.1 uncultured Solibacteraceae bacterium
TTCACCGAGACGGCCAAACTCACATCGCTGCACGGATACCAGGAGGGTATCTCCTGCCTTGTCTGTCACGCGGTGCGCCAGGTGGACGTCAAGGGGAACGCGAACTTCGTCATCCACCCTCCGTCCCGCTACCTCTTTGAGATTGAGGCGCAGGAAGGGGACCGGCCGGCCGTGCGGTTCATGAGGGACTTCCTCATCCGGGCCTATCCGTGGCAGCACGTCAAGGACCTGGGCAAGCGCCTGTTCAAGACGCCCGAATACTGTGCGGCCTGCCACAAGCAGTTCATCGACCAGGAGATCAACAATCTCGGCTGGGTACAGTTGCAGAACCAGTATGACAACTGGCGCCAGAGCCGATGGAACCATGCCGGCGACGCCGCCAAGACCATTGAATGCCGCGAGTGCCACATGCCGTTGATGGATTCCGCCGACCCGGCCGCGGGTGACGCCACCGACTACAACCGCACGGCGGACGACCGGAAGCACCGTAGCCACCGTTTCATCGGGGCCAATGCGATGGTTCCGGCCATGCTCAAGCTGCCGGGATGGCAGGAACAGGTGGATCTCACCCGCAAGTGGCTGCGGGGCGAGTATGAAGTGCCGGAGATCCAGGACAAATGGCGGAACGGCCCGGTGGTGGCGCTCGAGATGGAGGCGCCCGAGACGGTCCGCCCGGGCGAGAGCGTGAAGTTGAGGATGGTGCTCACGTCCAACAAGGTCGGCCATGATTTCCCGACCGGTCCCCTCGACATCATCCAGTCGTGGCTGCGGATCACCGTGAGGGACGACGCGGGCAACGTGATCTTCTCGCGGGGCTCGGTCGATGAGAAGGGGTTCATTGCGCCGGGCACGTTCATGTTCAAGGCGGAGCCCGTGGACCGCTACGGCAACCTCATCGACCGGCATAACTTGTGGGAAATGGTGGGCGTGCGCTATCGCCGCTCCCTGTTCCCCGGATTCTCGGACACGGCCGAGTTCAACTTCTTCTGTCCCGAGCTCGCACCGGCGCGGAAAGCCCGATTTCCGCACGATCTCGCCTACGAAATCCCGGCTCCCAAGGACGGCGCTCGGGCGCTGACGGTCGAGGCGCAGCTCTGTTACCGGAAGGTGGACCAGTATCTGGTGAATTTCCTGTTCGGCGAGAAGAGCGGCATCACCTCGCCCATCACCGTCATGACCACGCAAACCGCGACCATCCGCGTGGAAGGGGATGCCCGGCGGGATTCCGCCGACTGAGCCCCGATGCCCATGTTCACGACACGCACCCGGCCTCCGTCCATCCGGCGGAGGCTCATCGTCAAGTACACGGCGCTGAGCGCATCCATTGTCGCCGGTTTTGCCGTCCTGTACTGGCTCACCCGGGACAGAGCCCCCGCCTACCGTCCCGGGGAAGCCGTGGCCGGAATCACGAGCGAACTCGAACGCCGGTTGCCCGAGGGGTATCCGCGCGTGCAATTTGCGAACGTCGCCCGGCAGGCGGGTATCGACTTCGTTCACTTCCCCGGACGCCGGTCAACGCAGTTGCCGGAGGACATGGGTTCCGGAGTGGCCTGGGGAGACTACGACGACGACGGCGACGACGACCTCTTTCTGGCCAACATCGCCGGCCCTCTCACCGCGTCTCCCGCCGAGATCGCCGCTTCACCGGGAACGCACAAGCTGTATCGCAACAACGGCGGCGGAACCTTCACCGACGTCACCTCCGCGGCCGGCCTGGAGTACCGGGGTGTGGGCATGGCGGCCGCGTGGGCGGACTTCGACAATGACGCACAGCTCGACCTGGTTGTGACCTCCTTCGGACGAATCCTTCTCTACCGCAACCGCGGTGACGGCACGTTCGAAGAGACCGCCCGGAAAGCCGGTCTGCTGAAACACGAACGCTACTGGGCGGGCGCCGCCTGGGGCGATTACGACCGCGACGGCGACCTCGATCTCTACGTCTGCGCCTACGTGAAGTATCAGTTCCGGCCTGAGGACGCCGGCCGGAAGTCGCAGCAGTTCGCCTCCGACGTGCCCTACACGCTGAATCCGTCTTCGTACCCGCCGGAGCCGAACGCCCTGTTCCGCAACAACGGCGATGGAACGTTTACCGAATTGGCCGAGCGGGCGGGGGCCGCGAATCCGGCCGGACGCAGCCTCACCGCCGCGTGGTGCGATTTCGACCTGGATGGGTGGCTGGATCTCTACGTCGCCAATGACGTCTCCGATAACGCCATGTACCACAACCTGGGCAACGGCCGGTTCGAGGACGTATCCCACGGCGCATTAGTCTCAGACTACCGGGGGGCTATGGGGCTGGCCGTGGGCGACTACGATGACGACACCGACCCGGATATCTTCATCACCCACTGGATGGCGCAGGAGAACGGCCTGTTCTGGAACCTGCTGCGGTCGTTCGACGGCAGGCAGCCGCCCGGCGAGCTCCGGTTCATGGATGTGGCCGATATGGTCGGACTCGGACAAATCGCGCTGGACCGGATTGGGTGGGCCACCTCGTTCTTTGATTTCGACAACGATGGCCGGCTGGATCTCTTCGTCACCAACGGAAGCACGTTTCAGGATGAGGTTGATCCATCGCGGCTGAAACCGATGGTCAACTTCCTGTTCTGGCAGAAAAGCCCGGAAGAGGGATTCTTCGACCTCGGCGAAGCGGCGGGTAGCGCGTTCGCCGAGCCCCAGGTGGGCCGCGGCGGCGCTTATGCCGACTACGACAACGACGGCGACCTGGATCTTGCGCTCCAACGATTCGCGGATTCACCCTACCTGCTGCGGAACGAAGGTGGAAACACGAATCATTGGCTGAACGTCCGGCTCAAGCGGGCCAAGGGGAGCGGCGAGGCGGTGGGCGCGGTCGTCGAACTGATTTCCGCCGGACGGACACAGACGCGCTTTGCCGGCTGCCAGCCGTCGTTTCTTTCACAGAATTCTGCCCAGATCCATTTCGGCCTGGGCGCCCAGACCGTGGCCGACAAGTTGCGGGTGCGCTTCCTGAGCGGCGTGACGAAGGAGTTGTCCGGAGTCGCGGCCAACCAGACGGTGGTGGTGGAGGAGTAACGATGGGTCCTCGGCGGGGAACGGCGCCGATCACCGTCCTCCTCCTGCTGCTCGGCTGTTCGCCCGCAACGGAAATCACTGAGACGCCGGCCGATCCGGCCAAAGCCCGCATCCAGGGTTTTTGGTCGGCATTCCGCCAGGCGGGGCGGTTGCGCGCGGAGGGCAAGCTGGGAGAGGCCGTCGAGGCTTATCGTGGCTGCCTTAAGCTGGACCCCCGGCACGAGGAGTCGCTCTTTCACCTTGGGACCAGCCTCCAGCAGCTTGGACGTTACCATGAGGCAGCCAAAGCCTACGAGCAACTCCTGACGCTGAACCCCGCGAGCGGCCGGGCGCTGTCGCAGTATGCCGGCCTGCTGTCCACGCCCGCACCGGGCGTCACGGTGAACCTCGACCGTGCCGAGGCGCTGCTTCGCCGTCTCCTCGAAGTGAACAAAGAGCAAGCCGGCCCTTTTCTTCAGTTGGGCCGTGTGCACCTCCAGCGCGGGGGTTTCGATGCCGCGTACGAGGATTTCCTGCTCGCCGCCCGCTGCGGGTCTCCGGAGGGCTTTGCCTGGGCGGGCTACACGGCGTACCTTCAGGGACGCGCCCCGGACGCGCGCCGGCAGTTCGAGGAGGCGCTCAACACGCAGCGGCGCGAGCGGAAGCTGGCGGGAGCCGGGATTCGCGCGGAGGGAGACGTGCTTCCCTCACCGGAGCGGCCGCTGACGCCGCTCGACCGCGCCGCTCTGCTGGCCGAGTACTATCGCCGGGAGCTCGCGCAGGGCCGTGGGAGTTCCAGCCCGGAGCCGGCAACCGGCCGGACCTTCGCCGAGCCCGGCGATCCGCTGAAGCTGACCTTGGATTTCGACGGAGACGGAGGCCAGGACCGGCTTGCGATTCCCGCGGAGGCGGGTTCGTATACCGTCCGGCTCCATCGCGGTGCGAACGCATCGGCTGATCCCGTCTGGCAGTTCCACTCGAACTCCGCCGTCGTGGACGCCGCCGCCGCGGACTTCAACCAGGACGGGCGGCCTGACCTTGTGCTGGCATGCTGGAAGCAGGGTGTGCGCCTGTTCTGGAACCGAGGCGGGGGCCGTTGGGACCAGGCGGGAGATGAGTCCGGTTTGCGGGACGCTGGCGAGGAATCGCTTAGCCTGGCGGTCCTCGACTATGACCGCGACGGGCTCGCGGACCTCTTCGTCTCCGTGCACGCCTCGTGGGAGGACTCCCTGCGCTCGGCGTTACAGCCCGAGTTCCGTAGCCGGACCGGCAGTCCGCGCCTGTACCGGAACCTTGGCGGTGGACGGTTTGAGGACGTCAGCGCAGCGGCCGGATTCACCCGCAGCTACACCACCGTGCGCGCGGAGGCGGCCGACCTCGATGGGGATGGATGGACGGACCTGGTGCTCGACAACGGCGGCCGCGGCGCTCCCCCGCCCGCCCAGCGCGTCGTTCTCAAGAACCTCCAGGGCCGTCGTTTCCGCCCGTAACCGCCCGATGGGAAGCGAGCGGTCCCGCTCGCCACGCCGGCAGTCAGCGCCTTGCTTCACCCGCCGCCGCCCCGGCTGCCTGCGCTCCGGCCACTATTGCAGGGCCGCGAGCGCTGACGCCTTGTTCGTCAGGCGGAGCACGACGGAGGGAAACACACCGAGAATCAGCGTCGCCGCGGCGGACACCCAGAGCGCCGCCCCGAGAGCTCCTCGCAACGGTTCGGCCGACGCCGTCTCATCGCCCGGCTCGTGGAAATACATGACCACCAGGATGCGGAGGTAGTAGTAGGCGGCCACCGCGCTATTGAGCAAACCCAGGATCGTCAGCCACACGAGACCGGAGTCCAGCGCGGCTTTGAAGATGTAGAACTTGCCGAAGAAGCCGCCGGTCAGCGGGATGCCAACCAGGGAGAGGAGGAAGATGGTGAACAGCGCGGCCGTGACCGGCTGCTTCTTCGACAAGCCCGCCAGGTCATCCACCCGCACATAGCGTTCGCGCTCGCGGGCGAAGTGCGTGACCACGGCGAAAGCACCGATGTTCATGAAGGCGTAGGCCGCCAGGTAGAACATCGCGGCTGAAACCCCAACGTCGGAATTCGCCCGCACGGCCACCAGCACGTAGCCGGCGTGAGCGATCGAACTGTAGGCCAGCAGACGCTTGATGTTGTCCTGAAGAATCGCCGCGAAGTTGCCAACAATCATCGTAGCGAGCGCCACCACCCAGATAATCGGCTCCCAAGCCGCGGCGGCCGGACCATAGGCTGTGGTGTAGACGCGGATCAGCACGGCGAACGCAGCCGCCTTCGGCCCCGCCGACAGGAACGCCGACACCGGGGCCGGCGCGCCCTGGTAAACATCCGCCGCCCAGACCTGGAACGGGGCCGCCGAAACCTTGAATGCCAGGCCCACCAACACCAGGGCGGAGCTGGCCGCGACCACGAGACCCGGGGGGCGGACCTCGGGATTCGCCAGCACCGCCTGGATCTCCGACAAGTCCGTCGTGCCGGTGGCTCCGTAGATCCAGGCGACGCCGTACAACAGAAAAGCCGTGGCGAACGATCCCAGCAGGAAATACTTGATGGCGCTTTCGTTGTTCCTGGGATCGTCCCGCAGATACCCGGCCAGCACGTAGCTGGCGATCGATGAAATCTCCAGGCCGATGAAGATCATGATGAGCTCGTTCGACGCCGCCATCAGGCACTGGCCGACGATGCAGAACAGCAACAGCGCGTAGTACTCACCTGAGTCCGGCCGTTCCCGCTGAACGTAGTGCAGGGAGCAGAGAACGGTGAGAATCCCCGCGACGATCACCAGCGCCCGGAAGAACGTCGCGAACCCATCCACCACCACCATGTTCCGGAAGCCCGTCCCGCCGACCGCGTCTGCCACCGCGACTCCCCAGAGGGCGGCCGCCATTCCGGCGAGGGCGAGCCAACCCAGGATCCGTTTCCGTCGGTCCGGCGTCAAAGGTTCGGCCACCATCACGGCCGTGCCGGCCACCGTCAGGATGATCTCCGGTAGCACACGCACAAGATCGGTCCACACAGGCACAAAACTACCGGGCATCGGCGACCTCCGGAGAAGCTGGCTTCACATTCTCGACCAGGAACTCGGCGTTCACCATCGTCTGCCGCAGGATCGCCGCGTTGGTGGCGCTCACCGGCGGGAGGAACGAGCTGGTCACCGTGCCCATCCAGACCATCAAAACCAGCAGTGGCAACGCCGCCAGCCACTCGCGCGGCATCAGGTCGGTCAGATGATGGCGGACGGTGTCCGGCGTCTCCCCGAAAAAGACGCGCTGGTAGAGCCAGAGCATGTAGCACGCCGAGAGCACCACACCCAGGGCGGCGAACACCGTCCAGCGGAAATCCACGAGAGCGGAGCCTTGCAGCACCAGGAATTCGCCCACGAAGTTGTTGAGTGTTGGCAAGCCGATGCTCGCCAGCATGGTGATCATGAAGACCGTCGCTGTGCCGGGCGCCACCGTGGCCACGCCGCCGTAGTCGGCGATCTCCAGCGAATGCCGCCGCTCGTACAGGAATCCCACGAGCATGAACAGCGCGCCGGTCGAGATGCCGTGATTCAACATCTGATAGACCGCGCCGTCGAGTCCGGTCTGGGTGAAGGTGAAGATACCCAGAACGACGAAGCCCAGATGGCTTACCGAGGAGTAGGCCACCAGCTTCTTCATGTTCGGTTGCACCATGGCCACCAGGGCGCCGTAAATGATGCCGATGATGGCGAGCACCACAATCCACGGCGCGAAGTCACGCGCCGCCGTCGGGAACATCGGCAGGCAGTAGCGCAGCAGGCCGTACGTTCCCATTTTCAGCATGACGGAGGCCAGCATCACCGAGCCGGCGGTCGGCGCCTCGACGTGCGCGTCCGGCAGCCAGGTATGAAGCGGAAAAAGGGGCACTTTGATGGCGAACGCGAGGAAGAATCCGAGGAACAGCAGGGTCTGCTCGGGCCGGCTGAGAACCAGTTTCCCGCTCGTCATCATCGTCAGGAGCACGGGGAAGTCGAACGTGCCGGCGCGGTTGTAGAGATAAATGAGGCAGGCCAGCATGAGTACGGATCCGGCCATGGTGTACAGAAAAAACTTCACCGCCGCGTAGATCCGGCGCTCGTGTCCCCAGATGCCGATCAGGAAGTACATAGGGACGAGCGAGACTTCCCAGAAGACGTAGAAGAGGAACAAGTCCTGGGCCACGAAGACGCCGATCAGCCCGACCTCGAGGAGCAACAAGAGGGCGTAAAACTCCTTGACGCGATCGGCGATGTAGCGCCACGAAATCAGCACGGAGATCGGTGTGAGCAGCGTCGACAGCAACACCAGCCAAAGGCTGAGCCCGTCCACGCCCACGTGGTAACGGATGGCCGGCGATTCGATCCAGGGCGCATTGGTGACGAAGTGCAGCAGCGCGCCGTCGCGCGATACGGGCGCAACCAGCGCCAGGGACACGACGAACGTGGCCAGCGAGATGGCGAGCGAAAGCTGCCGCGCCAACGCCGGCCGCTCGCGAGGCGCCAGCAGCACAAGGAGGAACCCCGCCGCGGGCAGCGCCAGAAGCAGATTCAGGATGCTCATCGCGCGCCCCCCAGAATGCCGGCGGCGATCATCAGCGCTACGCACCCGGTTAGCACCCACGCGGCGTAGCTTCTGATGTTGCCGGATTGCAGCCGCCGGAGGAGGCTTCCCGTTTCCCGGGCCCAGGCGCCAATCCCGTTGACGGCGCCATCGATCAATCCGGCGTCCACGCCGCGCCACAACACCAGGCGTGAACCATTGACTGTCGGCCTCACCACCACGGCGTCGTATAGCTCATCGACGAAGTACTTGGCGTAGACCAAGCGGTAAAGGCCGCCAAGCCCCGCCGCCAGGCGGTCCGGCAGTCCGGGCCTGAAGATATAGAACAGCGCCGCCAACCCGATGCCCAGCAGCCCCGCAATCACCGAGGTGGCGACCAGCGAAAAATCGTGGTGCGCTTCGCTCGCGGGGAACACGGTCTCCAGGTAATGAGGAACCGCGATGTAGCCTCCCGCCAGCGAGAGCAAGGCCAGGACGGCGAGCGGCCCGGTCATCGAGACCGGAGACTCGTGCGGATGCGCATCACTGCGGCACTCGCCAAAGAAGCAGAGGAAAATGGCGCGGAACACGTAGAAGGCCGTCATGCCGGCGGTGATCACCCCCACCCAGTACATCCAGGGAGCGTGATGATGCGCGGCGAGCAGAATCTCGTCCTTGCTGTGGAAACCGGAAAAGGGCGGCACTCCGGCGATCGCGACGGCGGCGCACACCAGCGTCGCGAAGGTGAGTGGGATCTTTCGCCCGAGTCCGCCCATGCGGCGGAGGTCTTGTTCCCCGGCCAGTGCGTGAATCACGCTGCCGGCGCCCAGGAATAGCAGTGCCTTGAAAAACGCGTGCGTCATCAGGTGGAATATGCCCGCGCTGAACGCGCCCACGCCCACCGCCAGAATCATGTACCCGAGCTGGGACACCGTGGAGTAGGCGAAGACTTTCTTGATGTCAAACTGCGTCAAACCGATCGTCGCGGACACGAAGGCCGTCGCCAGGCCGATGGTCGCCACCACCTCCATGGCCAGCGGCGCCTGAAGAAACAGGGCCGACGACCGGGCAATCATGTACACACCCG
>CAYRPT010000128.1:0-8562 GCA_964425895.1 uncultured Solibacteraceae bacterium
CCGCTTGCCGCCCTGTGCGACAACCGCAGGGTGGTCGAACAGCGGCGCATAACGCGTCTTTGCTTCGGCGACGGTCTTGGGTTCGACCGGCGCGCTCCACACCCCATGCGCCATTTATCAGTCGATGGCCGGGCGGGCTGAGGTGGCCGGATTTTATTTCGCTTCGAGGAGATGTCATTTTGTTTCAGTATTTTGCGATGGGGTCGAGGCTGCCGCTGTGCGGGCTGCGCGTTGCTCCTAGAACGATTCTATGGGACCGGCCAAGCGCAACCGAGTGCGCGTGGGCGCCAACCGCTTCGGCAGGAAAGGGATAGGCCCGGCGGATGCGACGTGACTCTATGAATACCCGAACGGGCAGTCATGCCCGCGACGGCCGGCGGTATGGTTGTACGGTCCTGCACATCGATAACAAAATGATCCACGCACATGGGTAACAGATTTGCGGAGCACCCTGGGCGGCCCGAATCAGCGCCGATCCGGACAACCAGACGTTCGAAGCCATCGTCACGCGGGACCACGCTGCCGGCGAGCGCATTCGCCCGGCCATCTGGCCCACTCCGACTCTCAACGAGAGTGACGACCTGACATTCGACATCCTAGCGGTGGCGTCGCCCGATCCGGGCAGCGACCTGACGTTGGTGATCCAGACGTAGCACTGGCGACGTTGCCAGCGCGCTTCGTCGCGTGATTAATCGCCAGCAGCTAGGAAGTCATGCCACTGCAATCGCCGGAGATGCATCGTGGCTGGGGCCGTAAACGGAGGGCACCTTGGCCCCCATCGGCCGCAGGTACGCGCACAACCACCCGCGGTGGTGCACTGCGTGGTTGAGCATGAACAGCAGAAAGGTCACGGCGGGTTGGTTGAATGGACCAGCGTTGATCGGTCGTGCGAGTTGGTCGCCGGTCAAGCAACGTAACCGTCGAATCAAGTCCGGCATCTTGGCCTCGTAATGGGCCGCAATGTCGGCCACTGTGCGGACCTGGATCGGCATCTTCGGCTCCTCGGCGGGAAACTCTCCTCGGGTGACGCCCTCCAGAAAGTGGATATCGGAACTAACCACGTGCCAGGCCAGTTCGAATGCGGTGCGTGAATTCTCTTCCGGACGATACTCACGGCGGTCCTCCGGAATCGCGGCCACGACCTTCTTCGTGGTGGCGTATTCGTTCTCTATCAGTGGAGCGAGAACACTGAGCAGAAAGCCCGCTTGGTCAGGCTGCATGAGTGGAGCATAACTCCGGCCTCAGCAGGTTGCAATCCTGTGTCATTCGAAGCGCTCCGCATCTTCGACCCGCGCCGCAGTTTCCAACTTCAGGGCTTCTCTGGTCGCGCCGTCACCACCACGATCCACGACGCCACCGAGACCGGCTTTCAGATTTCCGGCATCCTCCAGGCGGCGGAGGATTTCGCCAACGTCCAACTCTTTCTCGGCCTACGACTACTTTACTCACCTCCGCGCAAGTCTGGCGGCCTGCTCCACACCGCATGAGGCGGCCGGCATCTGTCACTCGACGGTCGCGGGCTGAGGTGACAGAGTTTTATTTCGCTTCGAGGAGATGTCATTTCTTTTCAGTATGTTGCGGATGGGATTGAGGCCGCCGCCGGGCGCGCCGCACGTCGGTCCTAGAACGATTCTATGGGACCCGCCAAGCGCACCCGAGTGCGCGTGGGCGCCAACCGCTTCGGCAGGAAAGGGATAGGCCCGGCGGATGCGACGTGAATCCGCATTCCGGTCGCTACGCTTCCGGCACACCGAGGGATGAAAACGGGTTCGAGCGTGCGCACACTGGAGGGGAGCCGCCGGCGAATGCTCGCTCGCCGTATCGAACACCTCGGCTACGAGGTAGTCCTCAAACTCAGGCGGCCATCAACGTCCGAAAACACAACCCCTTCGTAATCAACACGAAGCCAACTCCCGTTTTCGAAGGATAGGAATGCCCGAGCGGGCAGTCATGCCCGCGACGGCCGGCGGTATGGTCGTACGGTCCGGCACATCGGTGTTCAACGGCGCCCATGAGGTCGAGCACTGGAGAACGCCCGTGCCCATACTGCACTTGTCTTGCGTGGTATGCTCGCTACAAGCTGTCAGCGCGTCGGCGCGTCCCGTGTGAACGTACTGGGCACGGTGAAGGAGGATGGTCATCTGTGAAAGACCACGACAGAATTCAAGAGCTACTCCGGATTAAGGAACAAGCTCCAGTCTCGCTCGACGCTGAAGAAACTGCACTGATCATCGTGGACGTACAGCGTTGGTTCACCCGGCCGGAGTATCCACGGGCTGAGATTCTGGAGAGGCTCGTAGGCGGTTCGACGACTGCATACTTTGAGAGGGTGGAATCTACAGTTCTGCGAAATATTCAGCGACTGCTGCAGGCCTTCCGCGCTCGGAGTCTGCCCGTCATCTACTTGGCGGTGGGCTGTTGTCTGCCGGATGGCCGGGACCTCCCCGAGTGGATCTGTGACTTCGACCAGCTTGGACTGAAACTGCTCGGGAAGCGCGTGACTCCTCCGGTCAATGACCCCAGTTGGCAAATCGACGACCGAGTTGCTCCGCTTCCCGGAGAAATGGTGCTCAACAAAACCTCGAGCGGCGCGATGGCTTCGACCAAACTGGATCAGACCCTCCACAATTCGGGCATCAATTCACTCGTGGTCTGCGGGTTGACGACGGCGGTCTGCGTTTCGCAAACGGCCCGTGAAGCGGCTGATCGCGGTTTTCGCGTGATGATCGCTGAAGACGCCTGCACCGAAATGAGCCAAGAAATGCATGAAACGGCACTATTCGCGTTTCGATTCGTTTTCGGCCGCGTACAGAGCACGGAGCAAATCGTCAAGCTATTGGGGGCCGCCACGACCGCGGCTTGACCCCCTTTTTTGATCCCACGAATCTACTTGCTTGGTGCGTTGTGTAAAAGAACTGTGTCAAGCACAGAGAAGCCGGACATGCTCCCGTCAATCATAGCGAAACCTGATTCACTCACGGTTGACGCGCAAACCGGAAGCTGGCATCGGGAGTTCACAGCCAAGCGGCAAAGACCTAGTTGAACAATCCAAGCCCCTGACGCCTCACAGTTGTCCGAAGTTCGGCCCGATCGCCTCGCGGCCGATTCAATTCAATTCCCCCCGAAGCGATCCACATGTTCGATCCCCGCAGGGCGATCCAACTCCAGAGCTTCTCCGGCCGCGCGGCGACCACAACGATCCACGATGCCGCTGAGACGGGCTTTCAGATCTCCGGCATTTTCCAGGCAGCCGAGGACTTCGCCAACGTCCTCCGTGTGAAGCCGTTGCCGGTGACGGACCTTTCCGGGCTGACGGTCCAGTTCGACATGGAGGTCCTTCACGTCAACAGTGAGGAGGGCAACGTCCGGGCGGTTTGGTGTTGATTGCGCCGGCATGACTGCCGGCGTTGCACGCCTGGCGGCGCGCTCCACGAAAGGGGGCCAGCGGCAGGGGTCACGCTATCTCGCGAGCCTGGCGGAGCCGAGCTCAAGCAGCCTCTCCGCCCGGTTGGGAGCAAGGGGATACTGATATCCTGTTCGCCATGCGAAGCGCATGCTCGATCGGATGGGCGACACTCCTGGCTGGCGTCTGTGCCGGGTGCGCCGGCCGCGGCGAAGGCGCCCGGATTCTGGCGGAGGCCGACCTGCCCCGGTTCGTGAGCGAACCGCCCGGCGCGGTTCAGGCCGCGGCTGTCGAGGGAGAGAAATTCGCTCAGGTCCTCCGGATCACGGCGCCCTCCGGCCGGGCGGTCTCCGCCCAAGCGCCAGTGCAGGCCCCGATCCAAACGGGAGACGTGCTCCTGCTGCGTTTTCATCTGAGCGCTAACCGCGCGGCTGTGCGCCTCCGGCGCAGAGGCCGCACGTCATTGACAAAAGGGAACGTTCACAAATCTTCCCTGGAGAGATCCGGGGACGAGCGGGAAGCCCGGATCGAGGCTCGCTTCGAACCGGAGATCTCCCGCTGGTCGTCGGCCCTCCGGATGGCGGCCCGTTCGGGCTCCGAGTGGAAGGTATACGAGTATCCCTTCTCGGTGCGCCGGGACTACGCGCCGGGCGAGGCTCGCGTTGAGTTCCGTGTCCGAGACGGGGGACCGTCGGTCGAGATTGGGGGCGTCGAACTGTGGAACTACGGCCAGCGCGGCAGCAAAGACGGTCTGCCGTGTACCCGGCTGGACTACGCCGGCAGCGAGCCGGGAGCCGCCTGGAGGCGAGCCGCCGCGGAACGCATCGAGCGGATCCGCAAGGGCGACCTGGTCGTCAGCGTGCACGATTCGACGGGCGCACCGGTGGCGGACGCCGAAGTCAACGTGCGGATGAAACGGCATGCGTTCGGCTTCGGCTCGGTGGTCAACGTGCCGCTACTCACCGGGCAGCGGGACGAGGTGGCGGCCGCCGACCTGGAGCGCTACCGAAAGGAGTTTTTGCGCCTGTTCAACAAGGCGGTCTTCGAGGGGGCGACGAAGTGGCCGCAGTGGGAGCAGCCGGGAACCCCGGAACGGGTGAGCCAGGTGGTCGACTGGCTGACGGAGAACCGGATCCCCCTTCGGGGCCATGTGCTGGTGTGGCCGTCCTGGCGGTGGCTTCCCGCCAGAGTGAAGGAACTGGAGAAGAACCCGCCGGCGCTGCGGGCGGCGGTCCGCGAGCACATCCGCGAGGAGGCATCGGCTCTCCGGGGGAGAATCCGCGAGTGGGATGTGATCAATGAGCCCTATTCGAATCACGACTTGATGGATATCCTCGGCAGGGATGTCATGGTGGAGTGGTTTCAGGATGCGCGACGCGCCGATCCCGATGCCAAGCTGTACCTGAACGATTACGGCATTCTGACGCCGGACGGCGATGCGCATCGCCGGCACTTCGAAGAAACCATCGCGTTCCTCATCGACCGGGGAGCGCCGCTGGACGGCATCGGCATGCAGGGTCACTTCGGCAGCGAAGTAACGCCGCCGGACGAGATGCTCGCGGTGCTCGACCGTTTCGCCAGGTTCGGCAAGGAGATCCAGGTCACGGAATTCGACGTCGACACGGTCGATGAAAAGCTTCAGGCCGACTTCACCCGCGACTTTCTCACGGTCTGCTTCAGTCACCCGGCGGTCAAGGGCTTCCTGATGTGGGGATTCTGGGAAGGCCGCCACTGGAAGCCCAACGGAGCCATGATGCGGGCGGACTGGTCGGCCAAGCCCAACCTGGGGGCGTACGAGGACCTGGTGCTGAACGAGTGGTGGACCCGGGCGCGGGGCGCGGCCGACAGCCAGGGGCGCTTCCGGGTGAGAGGCTTCCTCGGCGATTACGAAATCGAAGTGAAGCACCGTGATGAGGTCTCCAAAGCCGAAGCGACGCTGGGCGCGGACGGTGCGGCCGTCCGCATCAAGCTGGAGTAAGCCGGCCGGTTGGGGGCGCGTGATCCCTCGGGCGCGCGGCGGTGGCGTGGGCGGCGGTACGGCTGGGTATAATCAGTAGGAAAGCACCACTCATCACGGAGTTCTATGTCATCCAAACGCATCGGTATCCTTACCGGCGGCGGCGACGTGCCGGGTTTGAATCATGCCATCAAAGGGGTCGTATACCGGGCCTTCGAGATCGGCCACGAGGTCATCGGCCTGCGCCGCGGCTGGGAGGGGCTGACCCACCTGAATCTGGACGACGAAGAGAGCAAGGCGCGCTACATCAAGCCGCTCGACCGGGATAACACGCGCACCGTCGACCGTACCGGGGGGACGTTTCTTCATACAAGCCGGACGAATCCGCAAAAGATGAAGGCCGTACCGGATTTCCTGAATGCGGCGGATTATCCGGTGGTGGAATACACCAAGCGGGGCGTCACGTCCACCGCGTTCGATCTTACCGGGCATGTCAAAAGGAACCTTGCCGCCCTGGAGCTCGATTACCTGGTCGCCATTGGCGGCGACGACACTCTCAGCTACGCCGCCCGTCTCGATCGCGAGGGCTTTCCCGTTGTCTGCATCCCGAAAACGATGGACAACGACGTCCGGAACACGGAGTACTGCATCGGGTTCTCGACGGCCATCACCCGCGCCACCGACGCGATCAGCCGGCAGCGCAGCACCGTCGGCTCTCACGAGCGGGTGGGCATCTTCCGCGTGTTCGGGCGCGACGCCGGCTACACCGCCTTGTACACTGCCTACGTTCAGAACATCCGGTGCTGCATTCCGGAATATCGAGTCGATGTCGGCCGGCTGGTCGAGATGCTGATGCAGGACAAGCGGGAGAACCCGAGCAACTACTGCATCGTTGTCCTCTCCGAGGGCGCCCAGTGGGAAGGCCACGAGGTGCGTGAGTACGGGGACCCTGACGCCTTTGGTCATCGCAAGAAGATGAGCGTGGCCGAAGACCTGGGCATCGAGGTGAAGGAACGCACCGGCGAGGAAACGGTGATCAGCGACCTGACGTACGAGCTTCGCAGCGGCGCGCCGGACTTCATCGACTCCATGGTCGCAATCACCTTCGGGAACATGGCCATGGACACGATCCAGGACGGCCGGAGCGGATTGATGACGGCCATCGTGAACGGGTGTTATGCAATGGTTGAGATCCCGGACCCCAAGCTTGGTCCGCGCGCGGTGGACCTGGAGACCATGTACGACAGAGAGCGCTACCGGCCTAATTATCATTGGAAAGCGGGGATGCCGATTTTTCTGTCCCGGGCATAGACTCTACCGCACCCTCCGTGCGCCACTCCCGGTTCGAAGCGAGCGCGAGCAAACCGCCGCGCCGTGCCTCTACCCGAACCCGGACGGGCTCGGGCAGCTCCGTGACGGGGCGCTCTTTCCAGAGCGTCCGGCCGATCGTGCTACGTTGAGGAAGATATGTGGATGCTGTTAGCCTTCGCCGCCGTGGTGTTGCTTGGCGCGGCGCCGATCGAAGCCTCCGGAGCGCTCTCCGGGCGGCGGGCGCCCGGGTTCGCGTTGCCGGACGAAAATATGAAGTACCACGACCTGGCCGATCACCACGGCAAGGTGGTGCTACTCGAAATCATGCTCACCCGATGTCCGAACTGCCAGAAGCTTGCGCGGACGATCGAGGATCTCAAGTCGAAGTACGGAGAGCGGATTGCCGTACTGGCGGTTGTCAGTCCCCCGGACAACCGGGCTAGTGTCGTCGACTTCAAGAAGACTCACAAGATCTCCAGCCCCATCCTGTTTGACTGCGGACAGATGGTTGGATCGTATCTTCTGCCGGATTCGCAGCATCCGCGGATTCATGTTCCCCACCTCTTTCTCATTGACGGCGACGGCGTGATCCGAAACGACTTCGACCACACGAGCGAATCGATCTTCGAAGGGAAAGGCCTGGCGGCGGAGATCGACCGGTTGCTCCGGCGCCCCGAGTAGGACCTATGCCGAAGCCGCAAGAACGGAATACCAAGTCATCCAGGAGTCTCAATGCCTAAAGACACGCTCACGATCACCGACAACCGAACAGGAAGAACTTATGAGTTTCCCATAGAGCACGGAACGGTCCGGGCCATGGATTTACGCCAGATCAAAGTCAACGACGAGGATTTTGGTTTAATGGCCTACGATCCCGCCTATGTGAACACTGCGTCCTGCAAAAGCACGATCACTTACATTGACGGCGACAAGGGCGTGCTCGAATACCGCGGCTACCCGATCGAGCAACTGGCGGAGCGCAGCAACTTCCTGGAGGTTGCTTACCTGATTGTGAATGGTGAGCTGCCGACTCGCGAACAGATGGACGAGTGGACAGCGAATATCCGGGAGCATACTTTCCTTCACGAGAACATCAAGAAGTTCATGGAGGGCTTCCGCTACGATGCCCATCCGATGGGCATGTTCATCAGCTCGATTGCCGCGCTGTCGACTTTCTATCCGGAAGCGAACCTGGTGTTGGAGCCGGAAGTGAGACGGCGCCAGATGCACCGGCTGATCGCCAAGGCGCCGCTGGTCGCTTCCTATTCCTACCGCCACGCTCAGGGGATGCCCTATGTCACTCCGGATCCGGGCCTTAGCTACACGGGCAACTTCCTGCGCATGCTCTTCATGCGGCACGAGGCGCGTTACGAGCCGAATCCGGTTCTCGAGCGCGCTCTGGACGTGTTATTCATCCTCCACGCGGACCATGAACAGAACTGCTCCACCAGCACGATGCGGCTGATCGGGAGTTCGAGACCTGACCCGTTCTGCTCGCTCGCCGGCGCCGCCTCCGCGCTCTATGGTCCGCTGCACGGTGGGGCGAATGAAGCCGTTCTACGAATGCTGAACGAAATCGGCCATCCCCGGAACATCCCCGCGTACGTCGAGCGCTGCAAGAAAGGCGAGACCCGCCTGATGGGCTTCGGCCACCGGGTGTACAAGAACTACGATCCGCGCGCCAGGATCATTAAGAGGACAGCGGACGAGGTGTTCGAGGTGACCGGCCGCAACCAGCTCCTCGACATCGCCGTGGAGCTCGAGCGGATCGCCCTCGAAGACGAGTACTTCGTCAGCCGGAAACTCTATCCCAACGTGGACTTCTACTCGGGCATTATCTACCAGGCCATGGGATTCCCCGTGGAGGGATTCCCCGTCCTGTTCGCCATCC